>CAUZAW010000041.1:0-15438 GCA_963577735.1 Phycisphaerae bacterium
AGGCGATTAATCTCGTACTCGATGCTGCCCGGGGGGCTGAACACAAAGGCGTGCACCTGTGCTTTGGCAACTACGGCGGGCAATCGATTCAAAAGGGAACGTGGAAAAAGCTCATTGGCCTGATGAATAAACTTCACTGCGATCACGTGGTGCTGGAATTTGCGTTTCGTGGTTATGACGAACTGCATGATCTTCGTGATGAGCTTGACCCACGCATCGGCATTGGCCTGGGCGTGATTGATGTCAAGGTCAATACGGTCGAATCACCACAACTCGTGGCCCAGCGCATTGAAAAAGCGGTGCAGATCGTCGGTGAAAACCGTGTCAAATGGGTGCACCCGGATTGCGGGTTCTGGATGAACAAGCGCTCTGTGGCCGATCGCAAGATTGAAGCGTTGGTGCAGGGCCGTGATTTGTACCTTGGTTGCGCAAAGACCTAATCGGGTTTTGAGGCCAGCGATTCGAATCGCCAGTCGTCGATGGGTGTAAACCGCGTGGGGTCCATGTCGATATTGAATCCGAACGGGGATGCGACGACGCTGGTTAGATTGATTTGGCCGTTGGATATCGACAGGGTTGGAAACGATTTGTCCTGATGGTAAAGGTCTCCGTGGGTTTCCAGCATGGCCCGCTGCAGATCAATCGGCAGGGCACTGAGGCCAGCGAAATAATGATGCCCGTTGCGTTCGGCGTGGCTGATACCGAGCGTCGCCACGACGGCAAGGTCCTGGAGCAGGGCGATAGGCCCGACGTTGGCCAGGTCCTCGCAGCTCATTTCGTAGTGGTTAGCGGAATCTGTGCGGCGATAGTGCTCGATGAGGCACCGGTTGGCGATTCCCTTAAGCACACCTTTGCAGTTCTTGTGGCTGGTTCCGTTGTATCCGCATTGCAGCGCCCGCGGCAGACTGGTCAGTTCGCCGTCTGATTCGTCGATGATCATCGGCGGCCGATCGGTCCATTTGCCAAATACTTCTTCCGTGCGTTCGCCGAGCGCCATATCACGATGTATAGGTTGTTCCACAAACAACAGGCTTCTTTCTATGAACGGTCCAATTGTCTGGTCGGCGTTGAGTTGCTGCCACAGTTGGCGAAATGCTTCGGCATCTTGAAAGAATTCATTGCCATCGAAGGTACAGGCGAAGGTGGGGCAGTTTTCAGTGAGAACGGCTGCGATGTTCTTCATCCGGTCTGTGGCGTGGTTCATGTCCTGGGGAACTTTGATTTTGAAATGTGTAAGGCCGTACGTGCGGATGCAGGCTTCAAGGGACTGCGGCAAGCCGTCGTTGATGCGATCTGCCGGCCTTATTTCAGAATCTGTCAGTGGATCGGCCAGTCCAACGGTGTGCCGGACGCTTAGTCGCCGTATGGGTTGCGGTGGAAGCAGGTCAGCCGGCTGGAACCCAGACAGCGTGCCATGAATCGCGTCAAGCGGTATGCCCAGGGCGTTGGTGGAAACGGCATTGGCGAATGTCATTCCTGTTGCCCGACAGAAGGCGTCGATTATAGCGCGTTCCACGACAGTGACACCGAAGGCCCAGAGCAATGCAGGGAAACTGGTATGGCGTGCCCATGCTTCTTGAGAGTCGTAGATATTGCGCCAAAGTTCAAAAACCGTTGCCGCTGCGCCGGCGTTCGATGCGTGGTCGCAGGCGGCGGCGATGACGGCCATCATGTCCGCCAGTTCATCTTCGAGAGAAGCGCCGGGATCCTTGGTAAACCACTTGGGGGGCAGGCCCTCGGCGGCGAGTCCGTAGTGCAAGTGTCCGTCGATTTCCAGCTCGATACTCAAGAACACATGCGGCAGTGCCGTGAGCGTGGCGATACCGTACTTAAATGGCATGCGCGTCCACATGTTCAGCACATGCAGCGAAGTTTTCTTGACCGTGATATTCATGAAAATCACAGGCGTTGCACGGTCAGCCCGCCGTCGAGGGTCAGGACCTGTCCCGTCGCGTAGGCCAGGTCGCCGCGGACCAGCATCGCGGCAGCCTTGCCCACATCGGTGGGTGTGCCCCACCTTGGCTGGAGCGTCAGGCCCTCGCCGATGAGCTTGTCGTACTTGGCTTTGACCGGCGCCGTCATGTCGCTTTCTATGATGCCCGGACGAATCTCATAGACGGGGATGTCGAATTCGGCCAAGCGCACCGCCCAAAGTTGCGTGGCCATGGCGATGGCGGCCTTGGTCATGCAATAGTCACCGCGGTTGGCAGACGCGATGACCGCCGAGATAGAGGAGACGTTGACAATGTACCCGGTAAAATCAGGATTGCCGCCGCGTTGGCGGATCATCCAGTTTGCTGCGGCCTGCGTCAGAAAGAACGGCCCCTTGAGATTGACGGCAAAAACCGTATCAAAGCTCGATTCCTCGGCATCGAGAATGTCCTTGCGGCCCGGCGAGGTGATCCCAGCATTGTTGACCAAAACATCGAGCCGGCCGAACTTCGATTCAACCTGGTCAAGTATGACCTTGCGGTCCGTGGGATTGCTGACATCACCACGGCAATAGATGACTTCGGCCCCGGTTTGTCGCAGGTCCGCGAGCGATTGCTCGACAGCCGATTGTTCGCGGACACCATTGATCGCAAGGTCACAGCCTTCGCTGGCCAGGCATTGGGCGATACCCAGACCGATACCGCGCGAGCCACCGGTAATCAGCACAACTTTTCTGTCGCTGTTCATGTTCCTTCTCTTGGACCAAAGAAGCTGTAGTACGGCTCACCACGCATATTGCGTTGTACGTACAAGGCCGCTTCACGCAGATGATAATCACCCCACATGCAGGATTCACCACGGGGAATGTTTGACCTATACGGCACATGATCCCAGCCGTTGGGGCGATGATAGACGCTGTGCAGCAACAGTCCCTGGTGATCGGGTTCCATGCTCAGGTACGGTTCATTCAAAAGCGTTTTGAGAACGCACAGCCCTGCCTGTGTGTATCGTTGGCCGGCCTTCTTGTCCCCTGTGTGGGACAGATACCGTCCAAGGCGAAGCAACCCCTGAGCCGCGATCGCCGCCGCGGAACTGTCCACCGGTTCATGATCGTTAAGCGGATCTGCAGGACGGTCAAGGTAATTGCCCAGGTTCGTGAGGCCGGGTGCGCCGGTGTCCCAGTAGGGGATTCCATCGGTGGGTGTATTATCGACATAGAAATCACATGAAGCCTGCGCGGCCTCCAGCATCATCTGTACCACGGTATCGTGACCGCCATACGGGACGAGCAGTTCATCATCAAGCGTTGCCAGAAATTCAAGCTGTTCAGCGTAGCCGAGCATGATCCAGGCCAATCCCCGTGTCCAGGTGCTGAACGGGCAGTAGCCTTGTTGCGTGCTCGGGCAGCGATATTGCCCGCCATTGGTGTTGAAGATGCTTTCGTGGGCGACTCGGCCACGCACGTCGTAGATGTCTCGTCCCCGGCCGTAGTAAACGTTGTATTGGGCAGTGGCCCGGGCGTGCCGGATAAGACGGTCGAGCAGGCAAATGGGTTTGTCGTTTTCACCCATCAAGCGGTGGCCGAGCATGTGTGACATGGCCAGTGAACGAAGTGATCGAATAGTGTCGGAAAAAAGCGAGTGTGGACCATTGAATGAAAAGATGTACCCATCACCATCGTGAATCGGTGTCCAGCGAGCAGCCTGCACGGCGCCGCTGGTTTTCAGTGCCAGTTCATAAAACGCCAGTTCTTGATCTTCCTTGGCGATGCGACCTTCCAGCATGAGCCTGCGCAGGTTGCCGTAGGTACTGACGTTGTTGAACCCATGGTCGTGGACGCCGATGTGCGTTACATGCGAGGCCATGCGATTGTACGTGTTGTTGCGGCCAATCCGTAGAAACTGCTCGTTGCCAGTGGCGTCAAATTGCAGAATAGCGGACCCGAACTGAAATCCTTGCGTCCACTCGGTCCAGCCGCGGGAGGTGTAGTTTCCATTGACGGTGAATACGGGAGCAGGGTGCTGGCCGGTGCAGGATCTCTCGATCGACAGGATTTTCGGCGCAGAAACCTGCCACAATCGAGCGATGGGCTCGGCCAGATCTGCCAGGCTGAATTGCGCGTCGATCTTGATCATGGCGTTTAAAGCAAGGTCATTGTCCAGCCGCGCTTTTAATGGTACGCAGTTTTATCATTTCCGGACTCTTCTTGTAGTGGGCATCGAGCGGGTAGCAGCCGGAAACCAATCCATTGCGCGGGGCAGTAGTACAGTCACTAAATGTTCGACAGATACGCTTGGTCTGCAATGCCTGGTTGGTAAGGATGTCGTGGGGCAGGTCAGGGTAGGACAGCACCATACGTCCCAGACCGACAACATCAACCCAGCCCTGACGGACCGCGGCCTGGGCGACGTTGGGCAGGTATTCCTGGAGATAGCTATAGGCCGTGCCCACGAGGATCAGATTGGGGAACTTTTCTTTGAGTTGGCGGACAATTCCCATTTGGCGAGCCACACCGATCAGTGGATCCTCCGGCGGTTGGTAGCCATCGGAGGGCGGGTATAGCGCCGGGCGCTGAATATGCGGATTGTAGTAGGGACTGCCGGCCGAAAGATTGACCAGTTTGATGTCGAGGTCCTGCAGCAGCGCAAGCAGCAGTACCGTTTCTGTCAGGTCCGGCTTGAGCGGGTCGTTGACATCGCTGCCGAACCCGTAACGATAGGGTAACAGCCGCTGAAAGTCTTCGGGCGTGCCCGGGCCGAGTTTGCCCCCCTCAGCCCTGCTCGGGTCGGGCTTGAACGGCGGCATGTCAAACGCGCAGAAACGCACGCCGATTTGCAGATTCGGGACCTGGGCGCGGATGCCGGTCACGACCTGGCGAAGGAACCGGGTGCGGTTTTCGAAGCTACCGCCGAACTCGCCACCGCGTGTGTGGGCGCTCAACAGTTCATGTCCCAGGTAACCGTGGCAGTGCTTGATATCCACAAAATCAAAGCCGAGACCGTGGGCCAGCTTGGCGGCTACGAGAAACTGATCGATGATGCGGTAAAGATCATCATCGGTAAGTAGCGGCCCGTCATCGGTGATGTTAAGTTTCCGGTCGAGCAAGGGGTGGCGATAGGCAATGCGCGGTTCGGGCGTATCCTTGCAGTTGGGCCGAGCGTATCGCCCGGAATGCGTTAACTGCAGGCCGATTACCAGGTCAGCGGACGAGCCGGTTTGTTGGAGATGAGATTTAATCAACTCGTCGCGCAGTTGCGCCAGGCCGGCCTTGTTTTTTTCGTTGATAAGAAGCTGCTGCGGATTGGCCCGACCGTCATGGGTGACGGCAACCGCCTCACCGCCCCAAATGAGCTTGGCGCCGCTTTGGCCGAACCGCTGCCATCGGCGAACTGTTTTATCCGTGGGCATGCCGTCGTCGGTGCCGTCCCAGCCTTCCATGGGGTGGATGGCGAACCGATTGCCGATGCGCAAGGGACCGCACTCGATTGGCTGGGCCAACGGCGACTGAGGACCGGCTTCCACCTGTGCGTCACAGGGCAGGTCAATGCCCAACTCGGCAAGGTAATCGCCGAATGACTCGATGGATTTGAGGGTGCCAATACGCGTGTAGTTTCGTGGGCTCATGGGGCTTTTTACTCATTACTCAGGGCTGATCAGAAAATCATAACCTTGTTCTGCCATGTACAGGTAGAGGCCAGTGTCCCAGATTAATGTATAGTTGCACGGTAAGTCTGTTAGGCTCAAGGTAATCTGTGGTAGGGTTCCAGTTTAAACATTCTGTTGCAAGATAGGGACATTGTCATGCAATACCGTGTTCTGGGTTCAAGCGGCCTGATGGTATCACCCATTTGCCTGGGCACAATGACGTTTGGCGTGCCGGTGGCAGAGCCGGAGGCCATTCGGCTCGTCCATGAGTCTATTGATCTAGGTATCAATTTTATCGACACCGCCAACGCTTACGAGGGCTACAGTCGCGTCCTGGGTAGTCCCGGCGGCGTGGCCGAGAGAATCGTTGGCAAGGCGCTTCAAGACCGCCGCGATCAGGTTATCTTGGCAACGAAGGTTGCTGCTCCAATCGGTCTTGGCCCATTGGACCGCGGCTTGTCGGCGGTACATATTCTACGCGAGTTGGAAAATAGCCTACGACGTTTGGCGACGGATGTGATTGACCTTTACATTATCCATTGGCCGGACAAAGCCACGCCCTTGGAAGTAACCCTGTCCGCAATGGATCAGGCTGTACGTCAGGGCAAAGTGCGCTATTTCGGCGCTTCAAATCATTCGGCTTGGCAACTGTGCAAACTCTTGTGGCTGGCCGATACGCAAGGCGGCCCGAAAGTGGTGTCTTCACAAATTCCTTTCAGCATGCTGATGCGTGAGTTTCAAAATGACTTGGAGTTTTGCCAAGGGCATGGGATAGGTGTCACGCCCTACCAGCCGTTCCAAGGTGGGTTGCTGACAGGCAAGTACAGGCGAGGGCAGCCGCCGCCCGGTGACTCGCGGGCCGCTGAACATCCGCCGTGGATGCGGGAATTTAATAATGCGTTGTTCGATCAATTGGAAGGGGTTGAATCGATGGCCAGGCAAGCTGGGGCGCCGATGGCGCAATACGTGCTTGCTTGGACGTTGGCGCAGCAGGCGATGAGTTCGTTGGTGGTCGGTGCCAAGCGGATCGATCAGGTCAAGGACGCCGTTGCCTCGTTGGATGTGGAGATTCCTGGTGAGCATTTTGCCAAGTTGGATCAACTGCTTGCCCCGCCCTGGAAGCAGGCGGACCCGATCCGGGGATAAGCCGATAACAGGCAGTCGTCAGCCATCGGGCTGCTGGCGCTTCTCCCATTGCGGCAATTGCTCGGCGTAATCATGGGCCTGGGCGACAAAGTCAATACCCACCTCGTGTTTCCATGCTTCCAGTAGCTTATCGTAGACCGGTCCCGGTTGGCCGTCACCGATAGTGCGGCCCTCGAAAGAGGTTGCCCACATGATGCACCAGGGCGTGGAGGTGATGAATATTTCATCGGCTTGTAGCGCTTCGTATTGCCCCAGATTTGCTTCATGCACCGAAATGCCCAGTTTTCTCGCCAGCGTCATCGTTGTATCTCGCGATACGCCCAGAAGGATGTTTCTTGGTTGGGGTGTGAACAATGCCCCATCTTTGACTAGGAAAATATTCCACCCGGGCCCCTCGGCCAGATAGCTGTCAGGGTCGAGCATCAAGGGCCAGGTATTTTGGCCAATTCTTTGTCCCTGCAGCATCGCCATTCGGTAATGCATGCGACTACGTGTCTTTGCTTTGGCGTCAACCAGGTGTGCGGGCATCGCCTGTTGGGGGACTATCGCCAAGTTTACACCCAAGTCATAATCAGTTGCAGATGGTGCGACATGTGTGAGTATGGGCCAGGAATTGATCACGACGGTGGGTTTTAAGCCTTCGGGAAACGCGCTGCGGTACAGAGGTATCGGGCCACGTGATACATCGTGTATGATTTGCCAGTCCATGCCAGCCGGTTCGGTTACCTGATTGCGTTCGAGAGTAGCTAGAGAATGTTCTTCCATCTCGTCGATGGACATGCCGCAGTCGATTTCCAGCAACCGCAGCGAAGCATAGAGCCGTTCAAGGTGGCGGCGTAACCGGTAAGGTTTGCCGGCGAAGGTGCGTGTCACTTCGAAGGCCATGTCGCCGAACATCAGGGCAGAATCAAAGATCGAAACCCGTGCCTCTTGTTCGGAGATGAAGTCTCCATTGAAAAACACTACTCGCTTGGCCATTTTGTTTTCCTTGAGGCGTAAATAGGTGCGCCGGCTAGATGCCTACCTTTTCTATGGGCCCGAATACACGCTCCAATATATCTTGAACCTGTTGTCGCTGTTCATGGGTATGCGTTGGCTGGGGCGGCACCATGTGATTGTTGGGAAACAAGCCGTAGAGACTGAATGCAGATTTGAGGCTCTGGACCCAGCCCAAGTCGCACGCGGCTTTCAGCCACGGCTCTTCGTAACGGAAGGCCATCTGCCATGCATCATCGAAGCGGCGCTGAACGACCGTTTCGTAGAAGGCCAGCGCAATGTCGGGCCTAAATGGGGAGATCGGGCACAGAAAGGCCGGTGAGCCGACCTGGTAGCCATAGATGAAATTGCGAAACAGGCCGCCGCTGAATACGGCAAAATTCTCGTTTGCGGTAGCACGAATGGTGTCGTAGTAGTAGTCAAACGGGTCTTGGTCGTTTTTCATGGCGACGACCTGCTCGCGTTTGGCAAGCTCGACGACCGTTTCCACGGGGTAAGGGGCCATCGGATGGCACCACAAAACCAGGGGGATGGACGATGAATCTTGAATTTGATCGAAATACCCCACGATGACCTCGTGGCTCGCTATTCCAGTATTTGCAATTGCCCACGGGTTGGTTTGTACTTTCACCGCATCTACGCCAGATTGTTCGGCGTGTTGGAGAAACGTGCGGCACACCTTTGGCGGGCCCCAGTTGGTGGAAGCGATAAACAAGGCTCGCCCGGAAATCTCGTCGGCCAGTTCCGCGGTTAACCGGCGAATATCTTCTTCACTTTGCCATGCGAATTCGCTGCTGCCATATGTCAGAAGCAGAACCGGTACTGCCTGGTCGCAAAGCCAGTTGACGTATTTGCGCATGGCAGGCAGGTCGATTTGATTGTCTTCGGTGAAGCAGATATTGATCGGGACCATCGGCCCTTTCAGTCTATCCACCACTTGCTCGTAACGGGTCATACGCGAACTCCAGTAAGTGTGATCATGGTTAGACAGAATCTGGTCGACGGTAAACTATTCGCATCAACAACAAGCCCAGTTCGTACAGGCCCCACAGCGGCATCGCCAGTACAGCCATGCTTACCACATCTGAGGGCGTCAAAATCATGCCCATCGCAAAACAGGCCAGGACGCAGTGTCGCCGGTATCCCGATAGCCATTGGGGATCGACCAGGCCCGACCAACCAAGGACAAACATGACTACGGGTGTCTGAAACGCGACAACAATGCCAATGGCGACCATGGTGACAAAACTGATGTAATCACTAAGGCGCGGGCTGAGTGCAACCATCGACGTAGTCCCTGTTGTTGATGCAATGCGGCGGGTTTGGCCGTCGATGTGGATGCGAAGTTCACCCTCGGGCATTTTGACCCACATCCGGCCACTGGCGGGTTGGGCGGGGTCCTGTTCCAGGACGGGCACTTGTGTCGGCGACGCGGCATCGATCTGATGGCTTGAGGGAACTGGTGCGGTCAATTCGGGATGGGGGTACTGTTGACTGAAGTTGATAAAGAACCAGAGGATGATCGGCAGCATCACGAAATAGGTGAAGGCCAGGCCGACGAGCGACATGACGCTGCTAAACGGCAGCATGACCGAAACGACGTGGCGTTCCGAGGCGTACATGCCAGCTGAGACGAATTTCCAACCTTGGTAGAGTACCCAAGGCGCCGAAATCGCCAATCCTGTGACCATGGAGACTTTCAAATAGACGGTGAACCCTTCGGGCAGTGAGAAGGCATGGACTGTCGGGCTCAAGTCCTGGCTGGCCATCTGTGTAAAAAGCGGCCGGCAAATGACGTGGATGATTGAGCGGCCAATCATCAACATGCCACCCGCGGCCACGGCCACGCCGATCATCGCGTAAATAATCCTACGGCGAAGCTCTTCGAGGTGATCGCCGATACTCATGCGCATGTCGTTGGATGATTTGGTCGCCATGTCACTATTCTAATGCGATCAGACCACGAACATCGCATCTCCGTAGGAGTAAAACCGATATTTGTGTTTGATGGCCGTTATGTACCACTGCTTGAGGCGCTCGATGCCGACGCCCGGAAGAGCCCCGACAAGCGCCATCAGCGTGGAGCGCGGCAGGTGGAAGTTGGTCATCAGGGCATCGCAAAACCGGAATTGAAAATTCTCGCGACCTGTTGGCGAGGGAGTAATAAACAAGTTGGTGTGTGCGGTGTAACGGTCATGAGGCAATGGGTCAGGCAGACTTTCCAGTGCACGCACACAGGTCGTTCCCACGGGGATAATGCGGCCGCCGGTTAAGCGCGTGTGGGCAAGTGCCTGGATCGTGTGCGCTGGGATGTCAATCCATTCCCTGTGCATGGCATGTTCCTGAAGGTTGTCAGTGCGGATTGGGGAAAACGTACCCAGGCCGATGTGCAATGTCAGCGTGACGTGTCGTATACCCATTTGATCGAGTTTATCCAGCAGCGATTGAGTAAAGTGAAGCGACGCGGTCGGCGCTGCAACGGAACCGGGCTCAGTGGCCAAGACACTGTTGTACCGTTCGTTGTCACGGGAATTAATTTCACTTTCCGACCGGGCCTTGCGTGCGCGGCGTATGTAGGGGGGAATGGGCGGTGCACCGATACTGTGCAGTAGGTCAAATGTTGAAAGTTGGCTGTGTAATTTCGCGCGCCAATGGCCGTCTTCGTGCTGTTCGAGCAGTTCAAGCCGTGACGGGTTCGGTTGATCAGTGAGAGTAATGTGCTCGCCAGGCTGTAATTTGCCGCCAGATTCAAGCATGACATGCCACTGGCCGGTATTGTGTTGGCAGGACTCGAGGTATAGGCCGCTTATTTGACCTCGTGTTGCAGTGCGTGTGGCAGTGAAACGGGCGGGCAGGACAGCGGTCTGATTGAACACCATCAAGTCTCCGGGGCAAAGCACGGAGGCAGGGCTGGCCAAATCTCTGACTGCGAGGTGTTCGATATGGCCGTTTTTACGGTCGATTACCATAAGTCTGGCACTGTCCCGCGGCTCGACCGGTTGGGTGGCAACCCGGGCAGCAGGTAGTTCGTAATCCAGGTCCGATGTTTGCATTTGCCACGTTATAGGGCAGGACAGGGCGAACCACCACCACGTCGCTACTGGCAATGATGGCATCATGGGTCCCCACCACGCGCGGAAACTTCAGCGGTGCTGGGAGTTGGCGGCAGGCAGGCTTTTCCGGACAGCTCTTCTTGTTTTTCCCTGTTTTTTCTGACCTTGTCGCTTCGTCACCAAGCTGCGCAAAACGTCCAGGTTGACTGTGTCCCAAGGCCGGCCGTCGGGCGTATCCTCCTTGGCGGTTTCCAGAATCTTCGCTATTGATTTGAACTTGTGGTGGTTGACAAGTACCGCGAAGGCTTCCAGGGCCACGTGGCCTCGTCCGATATGCTCGTGGCGGTCGCGCCGGCTGCCTAGAGGGACCTTGGAGTCGTTGACGTGAATGACGCGCACCAGGTTAAGGCCGATAATTTTATCCAGTTCGCCCAACGTTCGTCGGCAACCCGCGGCCGAGGTCAGGTCGTAGCCGGCGCCCAGCATGTGGGCGGTGTCCAGGCACACGCCAAGGCGGCCTGGCTCAGTTACCTGATCGATGATCCGCAGCAGGTGCTCGAAGCGGTAACCCAGCGACGTGCCCTGCCCGGCCGTGACCTCCAGGCAGGTCGTTACTGACAAGCCAGGCAGTTCCCGATGCATCCGGTTCAACGCCGAGGCAACCCGTTTTAATCCCGCCTCTTCGCCGCGGCCCATGTGTGCCCCTGGGTGCGTGACTAGGTTGGCAATATTCAGGGCCTCGCAGCGCAGCAGTTCCTCTCGAAACAGGGCGATCGATCGGCGCCGATTTGTCGTATCCGGGCTGGCCAGGTTGATCAGGTAACTGTCGTGGCTGACGATCTCGCTGATGCCCGTGTCGTGGACGTGCTGATGCCACAGTGCAACCTGCTCGTCGGTTAACGGCTTGGCCCGCCACTGCCGCTGGTTCTTGGTAAAGACCTGCACGCAGTCCATGCCCAGGCGCCGCGCCTCGATCAGCGCATTGTGCAGCCCGCCGGCAATCGAAAGGTGGCTTCCAAACATGATTCACCCGCGCCGCCTAGTTGGCGTCTGCTACCAACGGACCGGCCAACGCCCTGATCACGAACATGCGCCCGGCCATGGTGGGCATGTAGGAACTGGGTACCCACGGGTCCGGACCGTAGCGCAGCGTCATCCACACCGACTGGCCCTGGAAGTTGAGATAGCCCTGGCACCCGTCGCAGCCGCCGATGCAGTAGTCGGCCTTGGCGTACAGGCCCGGTCCGACGGTGTTGGCAAACAGTGGAATCAGCGTCATACGGCTGGCGAATGAGTGCAGCGAGTTTTGCTCGATGGTCAACGGGTGCAGCTGGGCGCCCAACCGGTGGGTCTGGCTCTTCCATGTCCGCTCAGATTTGAATTCCTCGGCAAAGTGCGGCTCCCAGAATGCGATGTGGCAGGCCCGTCCGACGCCGTAGACCACCACCAGCTTGGCTCCCTTACGCTTCAGGGCCGCAATCTTGTCCGAATATTTCGGCAAATTACGCCGCGTGGCGAAATTACGCTGCGATCGGGGGACTGTTAGTTTTCCCAGTGGCCCGTACAATGCTTCCTGCATCGCGCCCTGGAAACTGCCCGGCGCGTTGGGCGGTGACGAGTTGCCCTTGGCGTCCGACCATTCATCCATGTTGAACCCGTGTACGTGTTTCCACGATACGTTGTGCTTGCGGCTGAAGTACACCGCCCAGCGGTACATGCCCATTGGCCCTACCGGGAGGATCAATGCCAAAGGCTTGCGCCTCTGTGCCGCTTCCTGCACCGCGTTGAAGATCTCGTAGCCCATCATCGCGTTCATCGTCTCGGCGCCGCCCGAGGAATCATCGCAGATGACCGGCTCGAAATTGCGGTGCCAGAACGCTTGCCGCTCCATAAACTGTTTGGGGCCCATGGAGGTGATCCGCTTGATCTTGCGATAGTCCCAACCCCGCGGGTAGTACGGCCCGGCGTAGGACCCCTTTTGCGTCGAGATAAAATCGATCGCCATGACATGCTCCTTCTTGCACATTAATTTTGGGTGCAGGTTACCACAGAGCCGAGTTGTTTTTTCAGCAGGCAGTCATGGGGGTAGGGGTGGCCCTTGTGCTGACGAAATCCTTCCGCGTATTTAACTCCCACTTCCTTGCCCCGCAACGCCGCCCATTGTTGCATTGATTTGATGTACTGATCCATGCCGTGATGTTGCATCAGCCAGTCGCGTTGTGACGCGTGGGCCTTGAGTGCCCGCGTCTTAGTTGCCATGGAAGCGGTGATATCGACATGGGTCGTCGCGTCGATGTGTTGGCCGTATGGGTCCGTGCCCTCGATGGAGTCGGCGTAATACAGGTAAGGCAGTATCGAGCCCTTGGCGATCAGACCCGTCGTGGCGTTGGGGACGGCATAGCCAAACGTCACCGTGCGTGCGATCTTGGCCGTCTGCTCGTGGTCCAGCATGTAGTCAACCAGGCTGTGGGTGATCACCAGCGACGGCGCGATCTGTCGCGTTAGGCTGAGTCCCCTTGCGATGGTTTGCTCGCTGAACACCACCTTCAGGTCACGCGATTCCAGACAGTGATACGTCGCCCCAATCAGTTTCGCGGCCGCTACGCCCTCGGCGCGACGCACAGCCGCGATCTTCTGCGGCCCCAGATCCATGGAGCCACAATCCCCAGGCGTCATGGTCACGATGTGAATCTGCCAGCCCCTTTTGGCCAAAAAGGCCAATGTGCCTGCCGCCAGTATTTCACAGTCGTCCGGGTGCGCCATCAGGCACATGGCTACTTTTCGCGTGAGTTTAGCCATTTGCGTTAATGCTCGCTGTTCTTGTTGAGCAACACCACTGTGTGACAGGCGATGGCTTTACCCTCGCCCAGCGCGTCTACCTGCTCATGCGTTTTGCCTTTTACGTTGACCTGTGACGATGTACAACCCAGCAACTTGGCAAGGTTGGCACAGATCGCCTGTTTGTGATCGGCAAGCTTGGGCCGTTGCAGTATGACGGTCACGTCGAGATTGCCCACGGTAAAATCTGCCACGCTCATCCGTCTCGCTGCTTCCTTGACGAACAGGCTTGAATCGACGCCGTTCCAGGCCGGGTCGCTGTCTGGAAACAGCTTGCCGAGGTCGTCCTGCCCCAGCCCGCCCAGCACCGCGTCGGTCACCGCGTGAAAGACCACATCCCCGTCAGAATGGGCGTCGCACCCCAATTCGTGCTCGATGTACACGCCGCCAACGATCAACCGATGCCCCACCGCTAGCCGGTGCAGGTCAAATCCGTGGCCGATTCGAAATGACGGGTTGGCGGTCATGTCGGATGTGTCACGCAAGTTGCGTTATTTAATCCCATATTCATTCAACTTCCGGTACAGCGTCCGCTCGCCGATGCCCAGCATTTTTGCTGCTTTCTCGCGGTTACCCTTGTACATACCCAAGGCGTTGCGGATCGCCAGTTTTTCCAGTTGTTCTAGGCTCAGGCCTGCCAGGTTGTCCAGGCTCTGGGCCGAGACCCCCACGGGCGATCCGCTGCGCAGCTCCACGGGGATATGTTGCAATTCAATAGCTTGTGTCGCGCAGACCAGCACCATGTTCTGCACGGTGTTTATAAGTTGCCTGACGTTGCCCGGCCAATCGAACTGCACGAGCACGTTCATCGCCTCGTCTTCAATATCGACCGTCTGCTTGTCCATTTTATTGGCGAATTGGCTGGCAAAATGGCTAACCAGCAGCGGAATATCTTCACGTCGATCGCGTAGCGGCGGTAAATGGATGTGCGCGCCGCGAATACGAAAATACAGGTCTTCGCGAAACTGCTTCTGCTCGGTCAGCTTTTCTAGTTCGTGATTGGTCGCCGCCAGCAGGCGCACGTTCGCGTGACGCGGCTCATTGGATCCGACGCGCACGATCTCACCGTTTTCTAGGACCCGCAGCAACTTGGCCTGCATCTCCAGGGGCATGTCGCCTATCTCGTCGAGAAACAGCGTGCCTCCGTTGGCGTACTCGAACACGCCCTGGCGGTCGCGCTCGGCGCCGGTAAAGGCACCCTTGACGTGACCGAACAATTCACTTTCCAAGATCGATGCGCTGAGCCCGGCGCAGTTGAGCGGTTTAAAATTTTTGCGGGCCCGTGGGGAGTTGCTGTGAATCGCCCGGGCCACCAGTTCCTTACCCGTGCCTGACTCGCCGGTGATCAGCACGGGGATGTCCGTCGGCGCAATCTGACGGACCAGGGTCAGCACCCGCCGAATCGCAGGGCTGTTGCCGATGATCCCTTCGAGGCCGAACTTTTCATCGACCTGTTCCCGAAGTTGACGATTTTGCATCTTCATCACTGCTTTTTCGATGGCGCGCTGACAGCGGTTGCGAAGGATGTTCAAGTCCAGCGGCTTTTCAATAAAATCGAAGGCGCCGCCCCCGATGGCTGCCTTGGTTGTTTTCACGTCGCCATAAGCGGTGACCATGATGCACTCGGCGTTGGCCTGTGTCTGCTGCGTGGCGGCCAGCACTTTCAACCCGTCGTCCTCGTTTTCCATGCGTAGGTCGGTCACGATCAGGTCAAAACTGCCGTGGCGCAGTTCGTCCTCGGCAGATGGCAGGTCGTGCACGATCGTGCACACGTGGCCGAGCCGCTGCAGCGCCTCGCCTATGCTCTTGGCGAGCTCGACCTCGTCAT
>CAUZAW010000042.1:0-15422 GCA_963577735.1 Phycisphaerae bacterium
ATGGAGTTTGTCGTCGGCAAGGGTCGCGGTTACGTGCCAGCCTCAGAGCAGTATGACACGGCCGAAGATCAGGAGGTCGGCCTGATCCCCGTTGATGCGATTTTCTCTCCGGTCTACCGCGTGCGTTATTCGGTGGAGGACACGCGTGTGGGCCAAAAGACCAACTATGACCGGCTGCAGATGGAGATCTGGACCAACGGTACCGTGACGCCGGAGATGGCTCTTGTAGAAGCGGCCAAGATTCTGCGTAAGCATCTCAACCCGTTTGTGCAGTATTTTGAGTATGGTGAAACGACGGCGACTGAGGTGGCCTCTGCGGCGGCTCGGGCCGATGATGAACTGCTGGACAAGCTGCGTATGTCATTAAACGACTTGGATTTGTCGGTACGTGCTAGCAATTGTCTGGAAACAGCCAAGTTGTCTAGCGTTGCCGAACTGGTCAGTCACACCGAAGCGGATTTGCTCAAGGTCCGATCGTTTGGTAAGACGTCTTTGCGTGAAGTTAAACGTAAACTGTCGGATATGAACCTTGAACTGGGCATGGAATTGCCCGTAGAATTTGAAGTTTCAAGCGAGTAAGCTATCCAGTGCGTGCCGGGTACGGTGCCTCTACCAAGGATTAGCAATGCGACACCGTTTGGCTGGTTACAAGCTAGGACGCGATACGGAGCATCGCAAAGCGTTGCGCCGCAACTTGGCCATTGCGGTGTTGACACACGGTCAGATCACGACGACAGTGCCCAAGGCCAAGAGTGTTCAGCCGTTCGTTGAGAAGCTTATTACGGCGGCGAGAAAGGGTGATTTGGCCTCTCGTCGTCGCGTACTGCACTCGATCGGCAATCCCCGCTTGGTGCGCAGCCAGGACGATCCTGATTTAAAGCGTAACAAGTACGGGGAATTGATTGGCGGGCCACGGTTGGTAAAGACCCTGTTCGACGAGATCGCGCCGCGGTACCTTGATCGCAGCGGTGGATACACGCGTATTGTCCGTCTGAGCAAAAATCGTTTGGGCGATGGATCAGATTTGTGTGTGTTGCAATTGGTGGGTAACGAGGAAGGGCCTCAGGTGTCGGGCCAATATTCTCGCCGTCGCGACAAGGCCAATCGCCGCATGCAGTTTGCAGCCCAGTTGCGTAAAGGCAAGAGCGACGAACCGGTGGCAGTGGCGGTGACAGCCGACGAGCAAGCCAAGGCAGAGATTCAGTCGCAGCAAGCACCAGTGCAGGACGAGAGTAGCCGGGACGGTGGCGATGATGCACCAGCGGTCGATGAAGACAAATCACAGTAGGTGGATTGGGCCAAGGTCCATCCGAGCGTATATTAAATTGATGTGCAGTCGTGTTTACCTAGGGGTGTCGGGGAGATAATATCTAACCATGCGTGTGGTTGCCGACAAAGCGCGCGTCACTGGGTTGATCGACAATCTAGCCCAAGCGATTAAACAGGATATGGCCGCGATGGACGGGCAATCGCAGTGGGCCATCGTCGGCATCCGCAGTCGGGGGGACGTACTGGCTCAACGCTTGGCCGAACGCATCCAAGTCACTCATGTGGGCACACTGGATATCGCGTTATACCGTGACGACCTGTCGGAGGTGGGGCCGCAGCCGATCGTGCGAACGACGGATATACCATTCGACGTTGATGGTTTGCAGGTCGTACTGGTCGACGACGTGCTGATGAGCGGGCGGTCGATTCGAGCCGCATTGCAATCGTTGATGGACCTTGGGCGTCCTCGCCGTGTGTGGCTGAGTGTACTGGTCGATCGGGGTGGCCGTGAGTTTCCGATTCAACCCGACCATGTGGGCCTAGACCTTTCCCAAGCCGATGTACTTAGCAGCGGCGAGCGGGTGGACGTATTCGTGCAGCCCACGGATGACCGCGATGAGATTGTGATCCGTCCGTCCGGCGAAACGGAACAAATGGGATGAGCGAGGACAAGTCGTCATACTCGTGGCCGCACAAGCATCTGCTGGGGGTGCAAGATTTGTCGGTGGCGGATATCTGCTTCCTGCTGAAGACGGCCCGCGGTTTTGAACAGGTCAGTACACGCAGCATCAAAAAAGTGCCAGCTCTGCGGGGCAAGGTGGTGGCCAACCTTTTTTTCGAGGATTCGACGCGTACACGATCGAGTTTCACGCTGGCCGCCAGTCGATTGTCAGCCGATGTGATTGACCTTTCAGGTAGAGATTCAAGTATCTCCAAGGGGGAGACGCTCAGCGACACGGCACGCAACATCGAGGCCATGGGCGTAGACGTGATCGTTTGCCGCCACCAACTCAGTGGCGCGGCGGTGCAAATTGCCAAATCCGTCCGGTGCAGCGTAATCAACGCCGGCGACGGTCAGCACGAGCACCCGACGCAGGGGTTGCTGGATATATATACGCTGGCCATGAAACTTGGCCGCGATACGTTTGATCTGTCGGGTGTGACGGTGGCGATCGTCGGCGACATTGCCCACAGTCGGGTGGCCAGGTCGAACATGTACGGTCTGCTTAAGCTTGGTGCACACGTGATACTTGTCGGGCCACCGACATTGTTGCCGTCTGCATTTGCCGACCTGGGATGTGAGTTGTGCCACAGTCTCGAAGATGTGCTGGGCCGGGTTGATGCCTTGAACATGCTGCGTATCCAGTTTGAGCGGCTGACCAGTCAAGCATTTCCCAGCCTGCGTGAGTACGCTGCCTATTTTGGCCTGACCAGCGAACGGCTGGCTCGGGCAAAAAAGGACGTAATTGTCATGCATCCAGGCCCGATTAACCGCGGCGTTGAGGTGGATAGTGACGTGGCTGACGGTCCCTGCAGCGTTATTCTGGAGCAAGTTGCCAACGGGTTGGCGGTTCGCATGGCGACGTTTTTTCTTGTCACGGGCGTCGATACTTGATTGGGAGGTACATGGCAGACAAGGGGCTGTTGCTGATCATTTCCGGTCCGTCGGGCGTGGGTAAGACCACAATCGCACGGCACGTGGAAAAGCAACTTGATGGGACGTTTAGCATTTCCATGACGACACGGCCCAAATCGGTCGGCGACCAGGAAGGCGTGGATTATTATTTCGTGGACCAACCACGATTCGTTGAATTACGTAATGCTGGCAAACTGCTGGAATGGGCCCAGGTGTTCGGCAATCTGTACGGCACGCCGAAGCAACCGGTGGTTGACACGCTTTCGCAGGGTCGGTTGATGATTCTGGAGATTGACGTGCAAGGTGCTATAAAGGTCAAAGGCTGCCTGCCCGATGCCTATGCCGTTTTCATCAAGCCGCCAAGTGATCAGGAATTGCTGAGACGTTTGCGTGGCCGCCGACGTGATGATGAGTCGACCATTCAGCGGCGTTCCGTAGAAGCCAGGGCTGAAATGGCGAGGGCGGACTCGTGCGGCGTATATGATGCATTCATTGTGAATGATATTCTGGAACAATCGCTTGATGAAGCGGTATTGCTTGTTGATGCAGCTGTTTCAATACGAAGCGGCAGTTAGAAAATATATGTCAGGTATCGAGGATTCGTTTCATCTCGATAGTGACATGCTTTGCCAGTGGCACAGCAGCCTTGCGAGCCTATCGCCCCAGTCGTGCAAGTGTATGTAGGTGCCACGGGTGTACCAGGACATCGCGCCAAATCCTTGGCCAGTGCATACGCCCTTGAGTATCGATCCATTGATGCACGGCGGCAGGCAGTGCCTGCTCGGCTGTGTCCAACACAACCCGAATGATGGTCAAGGGTACGCTAGCACTGATGCGGCTTGTGCTATGGGAAACGACTCCATGTCTACGGCAACAGCGCCATGATGTGCATGAAGCTTGCGCTTCTACTGCGGTTGGGTGACCATTTGTTCTACAGTCAGGATTGTTGGTTGCTGCTGATCAGATAATGTGGTGGCCTTGCCCCGGTCATTAATTACTCGCTGCGGTACAACCACGCTGCCTGTTGCAAGGCCTGGGTCGAGCCCACCGGCAAAACCACAGAGGATCAAATGGTCAACGTTGTGTTCAACAAGCAATTGCTCAACTTTCGACCGCGCCCGGCTAGAACCCATCCCGGCAATGCAGACGATGACGTCCATGTTATGAAAACGATAGGTGTAATCGTCCGGTTTAGGTTGCAGTGGCGACAAGGCGGCTAGGTGCCGAAATTCAGGGAAGGTAGCTATGGCGAGCGCAATGGTCTTCGCCATTGGTGGTTATGCTGGATTGCGACGCTCAGTTGACGACGTTAATCGGGTTGCCGTCAAGAAACGCCTTATAGCTATCGGCAGCAATATCCATCAACCGCTGTCGTGCGCCCCGGGCGTACCAGGAAATATGGGGTGTGACAAAACAGTTGGGTGCGCCTATCAGGGGGTGGTCTGCCGGAGGCGGTTCGACGTCGAGCACATCCACACCGGCGCCGGCGATTACGCCATTACGTAAGGCGTCAGCCAAATCCTGGTTGTCAATCAACGGGCCGCGACTGGTGTTGATTAAGATCGCCGTTGGTTTCATCATGGCCAACCGCTGGGCGTTGACCAGGCGATCGGTTGCCGGAGTCAGTGGGCAGTGCAGGCTGATTGCGTCTCCGCATCGGAACACCTCGTCCAGTTCGACGGATTCAACCTCCAACCCCTCCATCTGCTCAGCGGCGGGCCAGTATTCATCGTGGGCGATAAGACGCATGCCCATGGCGGCGCCGATGCGGGCAAAGGTACGACCGATCCGGCCGATGCCGACAATGGCCAGCGTCTTGTCCGTCAGTTCCTCAATGGGGGCTAGTGCATAGCACCAGTCCTTGTTGGTTGTCCACTTGCCTTCCTTAACGGATTGGCTGTGCAGGGCCACGTGGCGTATTAGTTCGAGCATCAAGGCGGTGGCGTGCTGAGCGACTGAGTTGGTGCCGTAAGTGGGGACGTTGGTGACGATGATGTTGCGGTCCGCAGCGGCCTGTACATCCACGACGTCGTAACCGGTCGACAGTGCACCGACGTATTTCAGCTCGGGAAGTTCATCAAAAGTTTCAGCGGTCAGCGGCACCTTGTTGGTCAAGATGGCATCATGACCGCGAGATCGGGAGATAATCTGTCCCAACGGCGTTCGCTCGTGCAGAGTGAGCTTGCCGATCTGTTCAAATTTTTCCCAAGAAATATCACCTGGATTCAGAGTGTATCCATCGAGGACGGCTATCTTGTGACTCAAATCTCTGTCTCCGTAGGGATATTTGTTGGTGGCAGATCGAAGCATCGATCATAGCAGAAACGAGAGGGTGAAGGTAGTCATTCGGAAGTTGATGCCGCGATAATATGCTTTACGTAGTGCGCCGACAACTTATGATGCGTTGATGGTGATTTACCTTGATGACCAGCAGGTACAGTTGGGCGGTGAAGACCTGGCTGCTGTGCTTGGTGCGGCCAAGCAGAAATTGGCCGATAGTGGTCGGGTAGTTGTGGAGGTTGCGGTGGATGGCAAGACCTTGACGGATGATGAACTGGGAAGCCAGATCCATTGTGCGGTAGGAAGCGGCGAGTTTCGTCTTTACACTGCCAATCCGAATGATCTGGTGCGATCCACGCTGGAATTGCTGTTGGGCCAACTTGATAAGGCACGGCAGTACCAAAGTGATGCGGCTGAGCGATTGCATCGTGATGAGCGTAATGAGGCGATGTCATTGATTAGTCGGGCGATGGATGTCTGGCTGCAAACACAGCAGGCTGTTGTGCATGCGGTTAGCATGACGGATATCGACATCGAAACGATGGGTGTGGACGGCGTGCTAGGCAAGGTATTGATTGACCAGTTGATTGATCAACTCAAGTCATTGCGGGACATGATCAAGTTCGGTGACAGCGTGGCGTTGGCCGATGCCCTTGCATACGAATGGCCGCAGATCGCGGACCGGTGGCAGAAGCTGCTTTTGAAGATTATTGAACAGTTCGACCAATAAAGTTGGAAACACTTCCATGGCCACTCCTGACCTCAAGCATCCGACATTGCCGATTATCAAGCAGCATTTTACCGATGCAAAATTGCTGGCCACTGAGTTTCGCAGCCAGACAACGCTGGTTGTCACGGTGAAAATCCTGCACGATGCGCTCAGGTTTCTGCACGATGACCAGGCTTGCGGTTACGATTTCCTGTCGGATGTGACTTGCGTGGATTACCTCAATTACCCAGCCCCTGTCGGTGCTCCCGAGGGGCGCTTTGGCGTCATCTACAATTTGGTCAGCACGGTGCACAGTAACCGCTTTTTTGTCAAGGTCATGTTGTCGCCGTCGCTGGACACCAGTGGTATTGACAAGGATCCGACCTTGGTTCTACCTAGCGCCTGTGATATCTGGCCCGGTGCTGAATGGCGTGAGCGTGAAGTGTTTGACATGTTCGGCATCCGTTTTGAAAACCATCCTGACCTACGCCGCATCCTCACATGGGAAACCTTTCCATCTCATCCGTTACGCAAGGACTACCCGCTGGAAGGACGTGGTGAACGTGTGGCTTACAAGGTCGTACGCCGCGAAGATGCTTGAGGGGCAATGGGCTCTTGTTGTGAATTCGGGGACAACTTGAAAAAGGCGGGTGCTGCAAGGCAAGGTCGATAACCGAGTTCACTCAATGTGGTGGATTGCTCTGGCCATCTGTTCTTGGTCAACGGGCCCTAATGATCAGCGTCATTTGCACCGTACAGGATTAGGGGGTGGACCATGCAAAGCACGAGTTGCACCGTTGGGGATTGTTCATTGGCTGGACAAGTTGATCGAATCTACCCAGCAATCGCACGGTTGGCCTAGCATTGAGTCACATGTCCAAACTCGCCCGAACCAATGTGCCTTGATTATTTATCCATATGCTCAACAATCGCTTTGCCAAACTCACTGCATTTGAGTAGCTTGGCCCCGTCCATCAATCGTTCAAAGTCATAGGTGACGGTCTTGCTGCTGATTGCGCCTTCGATGCCTTGGATGATCAGGTCGGCAGCTTCATCCCAACCGAGGTGGCGCAGCATCATTTCTCCAGAGAGGATGACACTGCCGGGGTTGACCTTGTCCTGATCGGCGTACTTGGGGGCGGTGCCGTGCGTGGCTTCGAAGATGGCATGTCCGGTTTGGTAGTTGATGTTACCGCCGGGCGCAATGCCGATGCCTCCGACGCATGCGGCAAGGGCATCGGAAACATAGTCTCCGTTGAGATTGAGTGTAGCAATGACGCTATACTCACTAGGGCGGGTTAGAATCTGTTGCAGAAATGCGTCTGCGATAACATCCTTGATGGTGATCTGTTTGCCGTCCTGTGTTCGGATGCTGGTCCACGGTCCGCCGTCAATCAGTTCGCCTGCGTAGCTTTCATTGGCCAGTTCGTAGCCCCAGTCACGGAAAGCGCCCTCGGTGAACTTCATGATGTTGCCTTTGTGGACGAGGGTCACGCTGTCGCGGCCTTGCTTGGCAGCGTAGTCGATGGCAGCCTTGACTAGGCGGTGGGTTCCCTCCTGTGAGACGGGCTTGATACCGAATCCGCAGGTATTAGGGAAACGCACCTTCTTGAACCGCTCGGCAAAGGCTTGAGAGAACAGCTGTTTGAACTGGTCACAATCCTCCGTACCGTGCTGAAACTCGATGCCAGCGTAGATGTCCTCCGTGTTTTCGCGAAAGATGACCATGTCGACTAGTTGTGGGTTGGTGACCGGGCTGGGCACGCCGCGAAAATAGCGGACCGGTCGCAGGCAGACATAGAGATCGAGCATCTGCCGCAGGGCCACGTTGAGCGATCGAATACCACCGCCGACGGGTGTAGTCAGTGGCCCCTTGATACCGATGCGAAACTGGCGAAAGGCCTCGACGGTTTCATCGGGCAGCCAATTGCCGGTTTTGTCGAATGCTTTCTGGCCAGCGAGTACTTCTTTCCAGGCAATGGCGCGGTCGCGGCCATACGCTTTTTTGACAGCGTTGTTGATCACGTGCGAGGATGCGGACCAGATGTCCGGTCCTGTGCCGTCGCCTTCAATAAAGGGAATGATGGGTGTGTTGGGTATGTTGAGCCGGCCATCGTCCTGCGTGATCGGTTGACCGGTCGTGGAATCATTGGCGACAGTCATCGTGTTGTCCTACTCCCTTGGCGAAAAACACTGCGGGAAGATACCCAGTTGCGTGCAAGACCATATCGGCGTCTCAAGCCGCAGTCAAAGTATAATAATGGCCGCTACGATATTTTGGGTAACCGGTATTACGATATGTCTCAAACGGGCCAATTTGCCATCGAAATATTATCGCAAGGCAACCAATGCCAGGTTGTCAATATTATCAATAGTTATACGGTGGATTGGCCCTATTGCCGGGCCGTTGGCAGTGAACTGATTGCCTACTGGTATACGGTTGGCGACGCTTTTCAGCCGCAACACATTCTGCTGGCGCGCGATAACGGCAAGCCAGTGGCGTTCGTGCACGGCCAAAGGTGTGATGATGAGCACATTATTCACCTGTTGGCAGTGGCGCCGGGCGCTATCGACGGTGCGGTCGCTTTGTTGGATCATGTGGGGCAACAGGCGGTGGCCAACGGCCTAGCCATGCTGCACGGGCGACAGCAGGTTGCGGCGGCCGGATCGCGGCTTTATCCCAATCTGCTCTCGTCTTGCGGAAAACCGGTAGGCCAGATCGGCCACGTCAGCACCAATCCATTGCACCGGGGCAAAGGCCTAGCACGTATCTTGACTAAGCGTTGCCTGTACCGGTTGCGCAAGTGGGGTGCAGCAGAAGCATTGATCACGACGGGGCTTGGCAACTACCCGGCACTGCGGGCCTATGAATGAGCCGGTTTTTGCCGTCGGTACTCTTTAAATAAATGGTCCAAATCACTATGCCCGAAAAAATGAAGCGATGGATTGGCTTGCGGATTGCCGATAAGTATTTCATTGACAAGTATCTACAAGGAATCTATACTCGCGGCAGTGTTATGCAGCCAGCCTCATCTTGGTGCACAACCTGTTCTGGTAGACCTGCTGCTTGCAGTACGCGCCAGATAGGACGGAATCAGACAAATCTGAAATTTCACCCTGTCCGGCAAAACGGGCGGGGTTTTTTAATGTATTTTTGAATGGTCGTCTCTTAAGAGAATTAGTTGTCCAGGCCAGATGAAGGAGCCACAGGATGGCTGCATTGACGAACATAAGGGTTTTCGACACGACGTTGCGCGACGGTGAGCAGTCTCCCGGGGCGACACTGACTCTCCAGGAAAAGCTGGAAATTGCTCGGCATCTCGATCAGTTGGGCGTGGACGTGATCGAGGCCGGATTTCCCATTACCAGCGCGGGTGATTTTGAGGCGGTAAAGGCCGTGGCTAACGAGTTGTCTAGGCCGATCGTGGCTGGCCTAGCGAGGTGTGTGCCCCGCGATATAGATCGGGCAGGAGAGGCTTTGCAAGGTACGAAGGGTAATCGGATTCATGTGTTTTGTGCGACCAGCAAGATTCATCGTGAGCACAAACTCAAGAAAGCCATCGGCCAGATCATCACGTTGGCAGGCGAATCCGTGAAGCAGGCTCGGCAATTCGTTGATGATGTGGAATTTTCGCCCGAAGACGGCTCTCGTACGGAATTGGACGTGTTGGTTGATATCACGGCGGCGGCTGTGGAAGCGGGGGCCACGACGATCAATATCCCTGACACCGTCGGCTATGCCGTGCCCGAGCAATACGGCCACATCTTTACCTACGTGCGACAGAAACTACCTCAACTCGATGCTAACGACATCTACCTTTCTGCGCATTGCCACAATGACCTGGGCCTGGCCGTGGCCAATAGTCTTGCTGCTGTCCAGAACGGTTGTCGGCAAGTGGAATGTACGATCAACGGCATTGGTGAACGTGCGGGCAACGCCTCGCTCGAAGAATTCATCATGGCCATGCGAACCAGAAGCGACTATTTCAACAAGTTCGATACCGGTATCAACACGAAAAGGATATATCCTTTGTCGCGCATGGTGTCGGCCATGACCGGCCTGTATGTACAGCGCAACAAGGCTATTGTTGGTGAAAACGCATTTGCCCATGAGGCGGGTATTCACCAGGACGGCATGCTCAAGGAACGCACAACCTACGAGATCATGGACCCGCGCGATATCGGGGTTCCTGAAAGTAAGCTGGAACTGGGCAAGCATTCAGGCCGTCATGCGTTTCGAGAAAGGGTGAAGGAGCTGGGTTTCATACTTGATGACCCAACACTGGAAAAGGCGTTTGATGCGTTTAAGGAACTGGCCGACAAGAAGAAAAACATGTACGACGAGGACATCGAGGCCATTCTTGACGCCCAACTCCATCAGCATCGCCAGCTTTGGGAATTGGTGCGTTTTCAGGTCACCAGCGGTACGGGCGTCATTGCCACCGCTACGGTCGTGCTGCGCGATACGAGCGACACCGAGCGCATGGAGGCGGCGACGGGTGATGGGCCTATCGATGCGATTTATTCGGCGATTCAAAAGGTCACTGGCGTGCAGCTGAAATTAGACAACTACCAGACGCGTGCAATCACTGCCGGCAAAGATGCCCAGGGCGAGGTTGTGGTGCAGGTGCGCCATCGCGATAAACAGGTGCGTGGTCGAGGCCTGTCGACTGACGTGATCGAGGCTGCCGCCAAGGCGTACATGGCAGCAATTAATCGGATCAAGACCAGTGAAGAAACAGGTTGACACCACTTCACTCGATGGCAGATAAGCCTTGGGTGGCTATATGGGGCCAGCCGTAGGTGCACTTGCCTGCAATTACCTGTAAGTAAATTGAGCCTCCGGTTTGTGGTAGTTGAAACTCGTTGCGATAATCTCCCGAAGAGCTTCCTGTCATAGTATGATGATAAGCAGCGTCATCATGCCATGACTGAGCAGAACGGGACATCCCAGCCGATCAACACAGCCCGCCGCAGGCGATTGCTCTATGCCGCGGTATCTGCTGTTGTAGTGTTGGGCCTGCTGGCGGCATTATTGCCGGCATTGGCCAGTACGCGGATGGGTACCAATGTCGTGCAAGCACTGGTCAATGGTTCGATCATTGGCTCAGTTCGTATTGATGATCTGGATGTTGCGTGGTCGAAGGGACAGCATGTTACGGGCCTGACGTTGTTTGCCCCCGACGGTGCCGTGGCCCTGACCGTTGAGCAGATCGGGGCTCCCGACCTTTCATTGTGGTCGCTGCTGCGTGGCAGCCTGCAGTTGGGCCGTATTAATGTGAAGAAGGCTAAGGGCCGTATTGATCGGATCATGCAGGTGACGGCAGGCCTGGAATCGACGCGTGATGTCTCCGGCAGGGTAAGGGACACTTCAAGGCCGTGTGGCCGGCCGGATATCAGCGTGACGCTGGGCATTGATGACGCACAACTGGTCTATGCCGGTGAGCATATCGAGACCGTTGAGATATCAGTGTCCAAAGCCGAGGTTGATATACCCAGCCCAAGACATATCAAGCTGAATTTTGAATCGCAAGTGAGCCTGGTCCTGCCTGATAGTGATAATGAATCTCCCGTAAAAGGAACGATTCATGCAGACTGTACCGTGCATCAGCTTTTCGATGAGCAGTGGCAACTGCAGTGGCACGCGGTACAGTTTGAAAACAGTGTGGTGGACATTACCAATGTGCCGGTAACGGCGTTATCGGTAATCCTGCAATACACTCAAACCGAGAACATTGAAAGTGCATTCCTAGCGCGTCTACTGGGGCTCAAGGGGGCGCTTGCCGCATTATTTGGTTCAACGCTTGAAGCTCATTTGGGTGCCAATGGCGACGTCGAGTCCCTTACCGCTTCGTTTTCGATCATCAGTGACAAGTTGGATATCGCCGGCCAGCTTGCAAGCCGCGACGGCATGATCGTTGCCTCGCAACAGCCTGGGATGAGTTGGCGGATCGACCAGGAGGCATGGGGAGTGCTGCGGCATGTCTTGCCGTCTCTAAAAGATACGCAACTTGTTGAGTCGTTTGATATGACTGCCGAGATGAAGGCGGTGAATATCATACTGGCTGACCGCGGCCCCCTGTGGATTTTATCGTCGCTCAGGGGCAGTGCAAAGGCCGGTGGTATTCAATTGCGGACGGCAGGGCCTGTTGGCGACATTGAGCTTAAGGCCCCTCGTCTTAATCTGCATGCTGACCAACTCGGTAAACAGATCGATGTTGAATTTTCTGCCTTGGCGGTGCAGGGCAATTATCAAGGCAGGATAGAAGCGGGAATCGTGGTCAAAAATGCCACGGACTCTGAAAGCAAACTCGATCTGGCCTCCGCTGACATTACGGTCGAAGGCCACTTCAAGGACATTTCTACGGAGATGATCGAGCAATTCGTTGCGTATAGCGGAGGACTCGCCAAGCCCGCTATTGGCCGGACAGTAAACATGTCCGTTTTGGCAAGGCGTTCGCCCCGGGAGGGGGATGTCTTGCCGGCGTGGCGATACCATTGTACGGTCACAGCAGATCGTCTCGACGCCTCGGTCGAGGGGCGGGTTAGCGAATTGCGTTTTGTGGCAGACCGTGGGTTTGCCGACTTGAATCTTGACCCGCGGTTTGTCAAAGGAGTTGTTCGGTTTTTGGCCAATGCCAATGGCGTGTCGACCGGTCGCGGCGTGGCTGCAGGGCCGCTGCGCATACACGTTGACATCAATGACATAGCTGTCCAGCAAAACGTACTTGAAACGGGGGCATTTACGGGGACGCTGAAAGTAGCCATTGATGATATGGCCACGGCCCTTGTCGAGTACTTTGTGCCGCAAATCGAGGGGTTGTCGCGTCTGGCGGTGGGGCCAAAGGTGAATTTGAGCCTGTCTGTCGTGGGTGGTGGTCAAGGCGCCCAGCCAAAATACAGCGCAATGATCAGTGCCGATCATGTCAATATCGAGTCGGGGGGAGTGTTTGATGAAGCCGGACTGTCGAAGTCGCATGTCAACGTGCGTTGGATATTGAGCCCTGGACTGGTCAGCGGTATCAGCAACCGTTTTGCAGGCGATCTTGGCGAGCAGTGGAAGAACCTGTCCTTGAACGTGCCTGCTCAAGTCAATGCGAGTTTCACAGACGTTACTTTGCCGTTTGATCTGTTTTTCCTCGATGCGGTTTCTGGCCTTGCAGTCATCGAGATCCAGGAGATTGAGCCGGCGGGGGTGCCGGTACTGAAGGATATCGCCCTGCGTCATCTACGAATGGAGTTGCCGATTGCCTCGGTATCCAAGTCTGCTTCATTTGCCGGCAAGGCCTATCTGTCACACGGCCGGAACGTGGCAGAATTAAAGGCTTCCGGTTCAATTTCTCTTCCGTTCAAGGCGAAACGTACGATTGATGCGGTCATTACCGGCCAGGCTCTTCCCTTGGAATTAATAGAGCAGTTGATCGATCAGCCTGGGTCACTGCAGCCCCTATTGGGTGAACAGGTCGATTACTTAGAAATGACTGTCCGCAACGAGGCGGCGCATCCTGATCAATGGTCATTAGGGGCCACGGTGCGGTCCAAGGATCGATTGAACGCTCAATTAACCGGCGTTTATTCTCCAGGCCGCAGTCTCGTTGTCACCGAAGGGTCGCAAGTCGAGCTTGTGGTGACGCCCCAGGCGTACGCATCCTGGACACTGCGGTCGACAAACCAATCGCAGGACAAGCAAGATGGCCATGATTTCAACCTTGTTGAACCGGCACAACTCAAGCTTGATGTGCGACGGGTGCAACTTGGTTTCAAAAGCAACGAGCATGGAAGCGATGCGGATCCAACGGGGCTTGACTTCACGACTGCAGCCATCGACTGCGAATTGTTGGTGCCCAAGGTGGAATTTACTTACCGGCTGGGCCATGAAAAACGCCAATTGTCACTGCGTGACGTGAAGGCGAGGATTGATACAGCCATGCTGCAAAAGGGGGTGAAGCTAAAACTCGATGGTTCGGTTCAAGCTATGGACCCGGTGACGGGCGACCGGCAGGCCAGTCCCCTTCGATCCGCAACCGAGTTGACAAATCTATTCGACCAGCAAGGTCATTTGAGTGTTTCGGGTCTTCGAGTTCGTACCGACACGCATCTTGCAAATCTGCCAATGCCGTTGATTGACCAGCTTGCGGGTATGGATGGAAAATTGTCGGCAGTGATTGGTCCAGTGGCCCAGTTCGTTGCATCTGGCAATTACCCCGGGGGGCTGTCGCTTGGCCTCAAGAGCGATACCGCGGACCTTTTGTTACCGCTTGAGATTGATCAGCATAGGCAAGTGACGTTGAATGACGATGTGCACGCCCGTTTGATGTTGACGGAAGAAAGCGCCAGCGCACTGTTCGGACATATTCACCCCGCCTTGCGAGATGCCGTGGCTTCAAAGGAACCTATCCGCCTAACGGTCAAGAAAAATCCGTTTAACCTGCCCCTGCAACAATTAAGTAAAAATATTGACGAGCTTAGGCTCGACGCGACCCTGGAGATCGGCACATTGCAGATGCGCCGCCGTGGGTGGCTTTCGGAAGGGCTTGGTGACCTGGCCTCTTTTGCGGTAAACATCGCCAAACTTGCCCGCATGACAGCCGGTCATCGCGATCAGGTTGGTACCTACGATGCCATGTTTACGCCCATGCGCATCCAGGTCCGTAACGGCAGGCTGAAGGTTTCTGAGGTGTGGATGGTCAGCCAAGATATGGCGGTTGGCTTCCAGGGAGGAGCCAATCTGGTCAACCAACGCTACCGTTTTACCATGGGACTGCTTGGCGCCTCGATGGTTGTCGAAGAGCCGTTGCTGGCCCAAATCATTGATCCGACGAACATCTACGATGTGCCGATCGTCGGCAGGGTTGGCGGTAAACCCGTGATTGACAAAAAGGAATTTGAAATCGCGGTAATAGGCTCAACAGTCAAGCAGCAGATTGGCCGGGCCGGTGACGAGGCGAAATTGCTCATTGATATGATTGGTGGGCATATTCAAGACACGCGAAGAAAGAAAGCAGGGTTGTCATGGAACATGCCGCAGGCTGCTGTGGACTTCCAAAATTCGATTATCGAAAAAGGACATGATCGCTCAGGCGATAAAAATGATGGGCAAGGCTTGGGCGGCGCATCCGCGGAGCCACAACAGTCTGGCCAGGAAGGGCAGGGCGGGGATATAAGCGATCTGCTGGGCGACATTTTTGAGCATATCAAGCGTGAGTATGAAGACTAGGCGTTGTCTGAAAACCGCCTTCTTCTGGCTTTGTGAACGTCACGCCAATCTCCAGAAGTGAAAAGCATGGCGGTCGCCGCCTTTCAAGAGGTTTTTCTGCACAGGTTGGACGGGTTTAGTTGATCCCTGCAAGTTCGGCAGTGAAGTTGTAGTCGCGACCGCCGGTACAGCCACCGACACAGGTGACGCAACAGGCGGCGGCGGCGGCGCCGAGTTTGCCGGCCTCTTCGACAGGTAACCCATTGACCAGGCCAGTGAGCAGGCCGGCGTAAAAGCTGTCGCCGGCGCCGGTGGTGTCGATGACCTTGTCG
>CAUZAW010000043.1:0-15280 GCA_963577735.1 Phycisphaerae bacterium
TCGGACACTCTCTTTTTTTCTAATGGTTAATGATCGACTAGCCATTGGAGCCAGCAACAAACTTTTGTTTCATGCTTTTCAAACAATGTTCAAGTCAACTGTTACAATTTTAGGTTAAGTCGTGGGTTGGGGTCTTGACAGCCCTATAACTGGCCGTAATATGGCCGCCTGTCCGGTCTGGGGGTAGGTGACGTTCAGGGGTAACAACCTGTTACTAGGGATTCCGTGCCCTTTTGGGTGAGGGTCAGTTTAACGGTAGCAAATTTGGCGGTGTTGCCATGGGAACAGGCTTTAACCGCTATAACCACTAGGAGGTATCATGGCCTACACATTGCCCGATCTGCCTTATGCACACAATGCACTTGAACCGGTCATCGATGAAACGACGATGCAGATTCATCACGGCAAGCACCACAACGCTTACGTGACCAATCTCAACGCGGCCGTCGAAGGGTTGAGCGTGCCGGACTGCATCAATGAACTGATTAGTGACCTGTCGAAGGTTCCCGAGGCCAAGCGTGGCGCTGTGCGTAACAATGGGGGTGGACACGCCAACCATTCATTGTTCTGGAAGATTCTTTCCAGCCCCGGCAAGGGTGGTGGTGGGGCACCTGTAGGCGACTTGGCCGCGGCGATTGACAGGGACCTGGGCGGTTTAGATAAGTTCAAGGAAGATTTCTCCAAGGCAGGCGCCACCCGCTTCGGTTCAGGCTGGGCCTGGCTCGGCGTTAACGGCGGCAAGTTGTGTGTCTGCTCAACACCCAATCAGGACAATCCACGCATGGGCAACGGTATTGTGGGATGTCCCTGTACGCCCATCCTGGGGCTCGACGTCTGGGAGCACGCGTACTACCTCAATTACCAGAACCGTCGGCCGGACTATATCAAAGCCTTCTTCGATGTCATCAACTGGGGGCAGGTCAGCGAGAACTACGCGGCCGCGAAGTAGCCGGCACGGGTGAGAAAAAGGCTAGGGTGCCAGCCGTTTGATGTGCCATTGGCTGTCGGATTGAAGGGTGTAGCACAGCCGGTCGTGCATGCGGTTGTCCCGACCCTGCCAGAACTCGATCACCCGCGGTTTGAGTATATACCCGCCCCAATCATCAGGTAACGGCACTTGTTGGCCGGCATACTTGTCGCGCAGTCGCTGCGATTCGGTTTCCAACACCTGGCGACTTTCGATGACCCGGCTCTGGCGTGATGCCAACGCGCTGATCTGGCTTTCTCGTGGCCGAGAATTGAAATATATCTGGCTCTGCTGGCGTGACAGTTTTTCCACAGTCCCCTCGATCCGCACTTGCCTGCTGAACGGATACCAGTAAAACACCAACGACGCCTGTGGGTTTTCCGCCAGTTCCAGACCCTTGCGGCTGCCGTAGTTGCTGTAAAAGACAAAACCCTGCTCTCCCACGTCCTTGAGCAGCATAACGCGGGCGGAGGGCCGACCGTCACGGGTTGCCGTGACCAGGGTCATCGAGGTCGCGTCGATCAGTTGCGCTTTCTCCGCTTCGTTTAGCCAGATGCGAAACTGCGCGATCGGATCGCGGTCGGCTTCGGTTTCCTTGAAACTTTGTTGGCCGTACTGTCGCCTCTGGTCTGCAATGGACATGTACCAATTCTAACCGCTTGTCTGGATCGCAGGGCGGCCAAGACGCGGTGGTGGGCTTATCCCCAAGGTTTGAGATCTTCCGGGTTGTTAACCTTTATGGCTATGCCCTGTGCCCCGGCGTCGGCGAAACGGGCCATGGCGCGATACAGCGGCACCAGGGCCGCATCCTGTGTCAGCGTGTCGGTGACCAGGTGCATCATGCCAGTTTCGCCGAGGATCGCCCTTGACGACAGTCCCGTGGCCAGCACTGGTTTCATCAGTTCAAATATCTGCCAGGTCACGCCGCCGTTTGCCCAGTCTGCCGCCGGGTCGTCCGCCGCTGCCGATAGGTCACCGTGCACCCGTGCCAGGCGTACATGGGTGTGGTTGACGTGCTTGAGAATCTTCTGCGCGTATTGGCCGCGGGTGATACCGCGGTAGAGCAGGTGCGACAGGTCGCCGTTGAGTTCGCAACTGGCTAACTCCAGGATGCGACAGCATGCGGCCGGATCTTCCGTGATACGGTCGATGTGTACTTCCAGATAAAAGTTCAGCCCCATTTCCCAGGCCGCGCCGCGCATGGCAGTGACGCGATCGGCACACCAACGAAGATAGGCCTCGTCCTCGCGATAGGCCCCACCGGTGTTGAGGTAATCTTCAAGCAGGAAAAACTGCACTGTCGCATATTCGCCGCCCATGTCCTGCGTCAATTTAAACTGGTCGATCACGGTCTGCTGCCAACCATTTTGGCGCAACATGCCATCTTGAAAATGCAACGCCGAACCGAAATTCACCAGACCCGACCGCTCAATCGCCCGCCTAGCCTTGCGGGCCATGACGGGGGGCGAATCGCCGGGGAAATACCGACTGACCGTCACGGGAGACCATTCCGTGCCCTCATAGCCGGACCCGGCCGTATGCGCCAGCAACGCTTCGAGGCTACGTGTTCTGGCTTCTTCCCTGGACGTCGGCCAACTGGCTAACCCTACCCGGTGCGGACGCATCGCCTCAGGCTTGGCCATCTCTCCCAATACCTGGTTGTATCCCAAGGGCATGCTTTACCCCCCCCTAAAACATGAGGTTACGATTCAGACACTTAGCTTGGGCAGAAAAACAGCAGAACGGACTTGCGGGAAGGGGCGGGGCAACGCGTGGGCATCGTGGTGTTATTCGAGCGGTGGCAGCCTAAATGGAAAATCCCAGATGGCTTTCGTTTTCATCATCTTGCCGCTTTCCTGCCTCTGCGAAGCAACGTCAGGCCACCCAAGCTCAACAGCAGGATCGTGGAGGGCTCAGGAATATCTACCTCGCCGTTCGGGCCATAAACCGGAATAGTGGCGACTAGGCCATTTATGATACTTCCTAGTAAGATTGTCGGCTGTCCAGTGCTCGCGACAAACAGCACACTGCTGCTTTGGCCCGGTTGAATGAAGGCATCGGGTATGCCGTAGTACGGATTGCCCACGGGAAAATTGAACCCGATCGTCGGCCCGGAATCGGCATCGACATCGGCCCACAGCGGGATCTGATCGCCCATCAGGAAACCACCGGGGAGATTGGCGTTCAGATAGCCTATGTCATCCGTGACGGTGGCTCCTAAGTACGGATTGGCCGTAAAGCGCGTGATAGACTGTGAACCTACTCCGCCGGTGTTGTTTATCTGGTAGAGATACAGGTAGTCGCCTGAACCATCGTTGTAACTTACATGGAAGGCCTGGCTGGTTACGTCAAATGTGAGGTAGCCGTCGCCACTGTCATAACTACTGACCAGCGGCGCATTGACAGCGACGGCCTGGCCACCAAGCAGGTTGTCAAAATCCCATGCCGTCGTTTCAACAAAGACCGGTGCCGCATGGCAGATGCCAACGAAACTAAGCGCAACGATCACACAATAATGCCATTTTGACATGTATAACTCCTCCTCTACCTCGTACCTCGCGCATTACGCGCAAAACGCGCACACATACCGTCGCCTTCCTTGGCCTGGGTCACCTAACTATGAAGAAGCCTTCTACCTCTTCTCAGAATCCTCCACGTGCCTTAAACTCTAATGCATTTCCTGTGAAAAGCAATGGCTTGTGGTTGGATTGGCGTTATTTATTACCGGATTCTAATGGCTTCCACCACAACCTGTTTTTTCATAACGACTTGTGTCGATTTGGGCCTATTTCATACCGGGAAATTCGGGTTCATACGACAGATCGATACAATGACGACAACCGATACAATGACGACAACCGATACAATGACGACAATCTATACCATTATGACATTGTTTTGGCGTGATGCGAACGGATAAACAGCACAATAATCACCTTTTGTATTGACAGGGAGACCCAATCACCATGGCCAGTCGACTATTACCCATCCGTATTACCGTCTGGAACGAGTTTCGCCATGAGCGATCGAATCAGGCGGTCAAAGCCATCTACCCCGAGGGTATACATAGCACGATTGCGGGCGCATTGCGTGACCAACTGGGTGATGACGCCACGGTCCGCACCGCCACGCAAGATGAACCTGATCACGGTTTGACCGACGAGGTACTCAATGACACCGATGTGCTTATCTGGTGGAGCCATGGCGGGTATCTCGAGGTCCGCGATGACATTGTGGAAAAAGTTCACGAGCACGTCCTTGGAGGTATGGGCTTTGTCGCGTTGCACTCGGCACACACTTCAAAGATTTTCCGGAAGCTGATGGGTACCAGTGGTGGCCTGCAATGGCGCGAGGCGGCCGAAAAAGAGCGTCTCTGGTGCGTTAGTCCTGGTCACCCCATTGCTGACGGGATCGGCAAATACATCGAACTGGAACACACCGAGATGTATGGGGAACTTTTCGACATTCCCGAACCGGATGAGCTGGTTTTTATCAGTTGGTTCGAGGGTGGTGAAGTGTTTCGCTCCGGCTGTTGCTGGCGGCGCGGTAAGGGGCACGTCTTCTACTTTCGACCCGGGCATGAAACATTTCCCATCTTCCACAACCCGGAAATTCAAAAGGTGATCGCCAACGGCGTGAAGTATGTCGCACGCTGCGAAGGCAGCCCCTACTCACTGCTCAGTTCCAATGCCAGTGAGCCACTTAGTCCCATTGGGGCCAAGCACACCGTTGACCAAAACATTCATTGACCCAGGCATCGCCACGCATGATCATGGACCATCAAACCCACGATCACGCCTCCCGGCGATTGGCCCTATAAAGATCAGCATTACCATGCCGGGCATGCTGGCCATTATTGTTATCCAAAAGAACGATGTGAATCCCATATCCTGGACCAGAAACCCGGTGCCCGCGCCTAAAATAGAGTCAGCACCAAACATCAGGCTGGTGAACAATGCATATTGCGTGGCCGAGTAGCGCCGGTTGCACTGGCCCATCAAAAATGCCATGAAACCTGCTGCCACCAGGCCTGCGCAGAAGTTTTCTACGCAAACTACGACTGCGAGCAACCCCAGATGCTTGTCGTAAATGGTAAGTAACAGAAAACCCGCGTTGCTTAACGCCTGCAAGGTGCCGAAAAGCCACAGCGACCGCTTTACGCCGATCTTCGCAGTGATGGCTCCGCCGGCAAATGCGCCGATGATGAGTATCGTAAGGCCCATCCATTCGCGGACCAGAGCTATTTCTTGCAGGTTGAATTTTAAATGTGTTTGCAGAAGCGGTATCGTCATCGCACGTGCCATGGAGTCAGGCAATTTAAACAGCACGACAAACACAAGTACGGCCAAGGCAGCCCATTTCTTGCGTTGAACAAAGTCCACGATCGGATCGACGACAGCGGCGGTTAACGTATTTGGTTTTAGGCTCTGCCCCGGAACCTTGGGGGCCAGGCAGGTGACCAATATCCCCACACCCATCAGTCCGGCCAATACCATGTATACCCATCGCCATTGCATGTAATCCGATAGAAGCAGTGCCCCGCCCCCTGCAGCCAGCATGCCGATCCGGTATCCGTTGACAAATACGGCCGCACCGGCACCCAGTTCCGCCTTGCCCAGTACGTCGGTCCGATACGCGTCAGCCACCACATCGTGGCTGGCAACCAGGAAAGCTGTGAACAAGGCCGCATACACCAGCGGTAAAAGTGAATCACCTTTGCCTGTGGGGCCGGTCATCGCTATGGAGATTATTGCCAGGATCAGTATGAGTTGGATGGTCATCAACCACCCACGCCGCCTGCCCAGGTGCGAAAAAACTGGCGGCGCATACCGATCCAATAAAGGTGCCCACACAAAGTTAAAGGCGATCGGCAAGGTCACTAGGCTGAGCATGCCTATCTGGCGAATGTCATAGTCGTACTTGCCCAGCCACGCCTGCAGTGACGAGCCGAGTAACCGGTATGCCGACGGTAGTCCGGCGGCGAAGCCGAGCCCCACCAGCGCCGCCATACGGCGGTTGAAATAAACTTGGCTAACTGTTTGTCCCTGCATGTCGTATGCTTATCGTCCACATGAGCGCCGTCCGCACAAGATGGATCGCCGGGTGCATGACGGGCACCAGCCTTGATGGGCTTGACGTGGTGTTGGCCAAAGTCACCGGCAGCGGTTTGGATATCACAGCCGAATGTGTCGGCACGATTCACGAAGCGTTGGGCGAACTGACTGACACGTTCCAGTATTTGGCCACAGGGCAACCCGCGGCACCCATCGATTACCTGCGCGGTGCGCGACAACTCGGCAAGGTTCATGCTGATGCGATTGCCAGGTTGTGTAAGGGCACCGAGCTCGACCTCGTTGTTGCTCACGGGCAGACCATCTGGCACGGCCCGGACGAACAGTTGAGCTGGCAGATATTCGATCCTTGGCCGGTTGTTCGCCGGCTAAACGTACCTGTTTGCTATGACCTGCGCCAAGCTGACCTCATCGCCGCCGGGCAGGGGGCGCCGATCACGCCACTGGCCGACTGGGTGCTCTATCGCCGAGGCGATCGCCATCGGCGTATCGTGAATCTTGGCGGGATTTGTAACGTAACTGACCTGCCGCCGCACTGTGTGCCGGCCGACGTGACCGGCGAGGATATCGGCCCATGCAACCTGTTGATAGACGCGGTGGTGCGCAGGTTTTTTCCAGACCAGCGAATAGACCGGGACGGTACGATATCGTCGCAGGGCTGCGGCAGTAATAGGCTGTTTGACTTGATGCTGCAAGCTCCATTCTTTGGCCGCGAGCGGCCACGCTCAACCGGGCGAGAGGATTTTGATCAACAGTGGATCATCGACCTGCTGGAGCATTGCAAGATTAGTGGGGTTGATGCCGTGGCATCGGCCGTGCACGCGGTAGGCCGCCTTGTGCTCGAAGCCATGCCAGATCTGCCTAGCCAAGGGGAACTGGTTCTCGCAGGCGGTGGTGCAAGGAACCCGACCTTGGTGGATGCCATCAAAGTGCAGCTACCAACTTCATGTAACGTGGTGTTAAGTGACGAACTGGGCATCACAGTCGAAGTGCGTGAGGCATTATGCGTAGCGGTCTTGGGCGCCCTGTCGCAGGATGGCATACCTGCCACGCTGGGACGGGTCACGGGTGCGAAGCAGCCTGGCGTTGCCGGTACATGGGTATATCCTTGATTTGGGTTAAAGCGCAATCGCATAAATTAAAATGAACAACAAGCACAATAATCCACCTGATCGCAGCCGTCTGTTAACCGAAAAGCGTCTCGACGCTTCGGCCGATCTGGATACCCTTTCGGTCAAACAGACGCTTGTGTTGATCAACGATCAAGACGTCGCACTCGCCGGTGCAGTGCGTGCCGCGTTGCCTGCTATTGAGAAACTGGTCGAGTCGGTGGTTTCCGCGGTGCGGCGGGGCGGACGGTTGATTTACGTGGGCGCGGGTACGTCAGGGCGACTGGGCGTACTCGACGCTAGCGAATGTCCGCCCACGTTTCATTGTGACCCCGACACCGTCGTGGGTATTATTGCCGGCGGCGACACATCGCTGCGCCGATCCAGCGAAGGTTGTGAAGATGATGTTGACGGCGCACGCGATGAACTTGAGCGGTTGTGCATTGGCAGCAATGACACGGTTGTGGGTATTGCTGCCGGTGGGACCACGCCATATGTATTGGGCGCGGTCTGTTTGGCTAGGCAGCGGTGTGCTACAACTGCCCTGGTATGTTGTGTCGATGCCGATACTGAAAATGTGGCCACAGATCACATCATTCAACTGCACGTTGGTCCTGAAATTCTCACCGGATCGACCCGTCTCAAGGCCGGAACCGCCACCAAGCTCACTCTGAACATGATTACCACGACAGTGATGGCTCAGTTGGGCAAGGCATGGGGTAATCTGATGGTGGATCTGCGGGCCACCAACGCCAAACTCATTGACCGAGCTTTGCGTATTCTCAGCGAGCAATGTGACCTGTCGCGGCAAGAGGCTAGGGCATTGCTTGAAAAAGCCGAGGGTCGGGTCAAACTTGCGCTGGTGATGGCAAGGCGTAGTGTTGATGGCCGAGTGGCTCAACAACTGCTCGATCAGCACGGCCAGCAATTGCGGCCGATCATTGGTCCGCCCAAAGACAGTGTCGTCTAAACGGCGTCCTGCAGCCAAAGCATCGAGTCGTACATGAGCTTGGCAGCTTCCTTGGCCGGAAGAGCGTTCAGATCCTTGCTGAACATTTCGATCGAGAAGTAACCCTTGTAACCGTACTCTTCGATACGTCCTAAAAGCAGGGGCAGGTCCATCGAACCCTGTCCCGGCAGGGCGCGGTCGGCGTTGCAGTGCGAATGCTCACCGGGCTTGTCTTGCATGTCATCGGCGTGCACGTGCAGGATCTTGGCCACCGTATCGGGGGTCAGGTCTTCCATCTTGCTCGTCGTGCAAAAGTAATGGGCCGGGTCAAATAGAATGCCGACGCGTGGATGGTCGGCCGCGTCCACCACACGCTTGACGCTGCGCAGGCTCAGCACGTACACCGACCAGTTGAATTCTATCGCCAACGTCACGGACGGGTCGATTTCTTCTGCCAAGTCAGCGCAGGCCTTGCCGGTTTTTTCAAACGCGGGAAACACGTCAGCACCCTCGTCGGGCCCGTCGGCGCCCATGACCATGACGCCACCGCCCAGATCGGCCATGATCTTGGCGTTTTCGATGTGGATGTCGTGATGTTCTTTGCACACCGCCGGTTCGGCGAACGCGACGATGACCGTTTCCAGCCCGCCAATAAAGTTCATCCCCAGTTTGTCCAGCAACGAAGCAAACTCATCGATACTGTGCCCCTGCTTGAGCCAGTCCTTGAGTTGCGGCATCTGGATCTCGACATTTTTAAAACCCACATCGGCGTAGGCCCTGATCGCTTCATCGATGGGTGCCTGGCGGGTGCTGGTTGAGTTGATTGCCAATTGTTCAGTTTTCATCGCTGGATTCCTGCTCCATGAAGTGTCTGGCTACTGATTCTGCGAATTGGACTTCCTTGGCTGCTTCCCTTGCTGGTGAAATTGGCTCTTCCTCGCCGCGCACGGCAGCGATAAAGTGCTGTGCCTGGCGGGCAAAGCCGTCCTCCTGGGGCAACACCGGCTCAAGGTTATGTCCGACCGTTTCGGGCTTGTGTTCGAAGGCAACCACCTTGGCTGTGCGTTGCGGCGCTAGGGGCGAAGGCATGTTCACGGTGATCTTGGCCCGCTCGAACTTGGCTTCAAAGCCCTCGTCCCATGTGTTGGGCTCAAACCAGGCGAAATCCATAAACAGGTGCGTGTCGCGGCCGGGGAAGCGGCCGTTGATGAACCGGCTGCGCCCGAAGCGTTTGGCGGATTCAAGCTCAAAATCCCAGCCGGTGACGTAACGCGTCAGGCTGGTCTGATGGCTGCAATAGTTAAGCCAGCTGCCCAGGGCAGTGCGTGCGGTTTCGTTCATCCAGTGAGGCATCTGTTCGCCGGGCAGGCCATAATCCACAGGCTCGTCACCGGCATCGAGCGGCGGCTTGTTGAACCAGCCCCAGGCTCCGCCACCGCACCAGATGCGAAAAAGCTGCATCGGTCCAAATTCTTCGCTTTCGACCCACTTGGCCAGTTGCTGTTTGGCCCATTGCACGCCCGGGTCGAATCGCTTCATGTAGCCGACCTGGTAAACCAGCTTCTTGCTTTGCGCCAGGGCGACCAGTTCCTGAGCCTTGGTGTAAGTGGTTACCATGGCTTTTTCCGTCAGCACGTGCTTGCCGGCATTGAGAATATCCGTCACCAGGGCGGCGTTAAGGCCGAACGGTGCAATGGCGACCACGGCGTCCACGTCTGACTCGCGCAGCATGGTGACGTGATCGGGGTAAACTTTTTTGAAGCCGTAGGTCCGCGCCACCAGTTCCGCGGTTTGGCGGCGCCCCTCAGCCAACGCGGTCAACTCAACGCCGGGCAGTTTCCAATATTTTTCCAGATGTGCCAATTGTCCCATAAAGCCACAACCGACAAAGCCGATTTTTACCAGTTTTTTATCACCCATGCCCGTGACTCCCACGTTAGGGAGGGGCATTGTAGAGAGTGGATTACAAGGGGCAAATGAGCGGTATCTAGCCGGTCTCTTTGAGCAGGTTTTCCGCCAGGGTGCGGTGCTCGCTGTCGCGTAACTTGGAAAGCGCCGCGGTCAACAGTTCCCGGCCACGCTGGCGCTGATCGAGATATTTCACGTAGATCATGCCCAGAATCAACTCGACCTGCTCCCGCTGCGTATAGCCCTTGAAGGTATTAAGGAAAAGCTCGTAGGCCTGCGCCGCGTGATCGTAGCGTCCCTCGCTCATCAGTTGGTTGGAGATGTCCAGTTGCTGCTGCTCGGCCATGACCTGCCCATCGTCGATCTCCAGAAGTCGGTCGTACAGCTTGACGGCATACCCTAGGTTGTGTTGTTCCAGGGCACGACAGATGTCGTTGCGCAGTTGAGTAAGTTTCTGCGGTGCGGCATTATTGGGTTCTTCTTGTTGGCGTTTGGGCTGCGGTTCGGGGCGGCTGTGGTCCCACGGCTGGTTACCGCTACGTGCCATTTTACGGAACTGCGATTTTCGACGGCGTTGTTTGAGCATCGTCAGCAGGTCGTATGGTTCACGGGACAGCAGTCGCGTCCACAACAGGCCCATCCCGATGGCAATCCCGTAGGCGTAGCCCGCTAGGTGGGCCATGTAGGCCACGCCCTTTACGCCGTAAAAATGATTCACAATGTTTTGGCCGATCTGAAACAGGATCAACATGATGCTCGAGATTTCAAATGAGCCTATGAAAATAAACCAATACACAATAGTCACGTTGCTGAGTGGAAACAGCACCAGGTATGCCCCGGTCACCGCAGCCACCGATCCGCTGGCGCCGAGTACGGCCGTGTCGGAAACCACGCAATGACCTATCCCCGCCACCACCCCGCCGGCAATGTAAAAGGCCAAGTAGCCTAGCTTGCCCAGCCGGTCTTCGACGTGGTTGCCGAACACAAACAGAAACAGCATGTTGCTGGCCAGGTGCATAAGCCCGCCGTGCAGGAACTGGTAGCTGATAAATTGCTTCAGGCTCGCTTCCAGCGGAAAAAGATAGTATGCGGTGACGGGAAAATATTGGGCCATCACCTCATGCGGTACGCCGGGCATTTGCATTCTCGCTGCTTGGGCGATTTGCTGGTTGGTGGCGACGAAGATCAGCACATTCAAAGCGATCAACGCATAGTTGACCCAAGGCATGGCGTGTAAACGTCGGTCGGTGTTAATGGGGAAGAACATTGGGTTGCTGCCAGAAGTTGCCGTCGATTGCCGAAACGCTTACGGCATTTTGTTGGACCCCACAAGTGGATTGGCCATGGTCGGCTGCGGTGTTACCTGGCGTCGATGCCGCAGTATACTCAGCGCGATCACCATGACAATCAGCACCACAATGATGATCGCGGTGGTGCTTCTTCGGCTGTCGCCTGTTGAGGTGCGCCAGCAGTACCAGTCACAGGTGTATTTTCTTGTGCAAGGGTTTGTGGCATGGCCAGATTCTGTTCGTCTTGATCGTTATTGGCCACGATGCGACGGGTGTGCTTGTTTTCAATGCGGAACTGATGTTTGCAGGATGGGCATGTGACCGCCGCTCCAATGCGAACGAAGGAGCAAGTTTGCACGTGTTCGCACGATGGGCAGATCAACTCATACATGGTTGCCTTACACTTTATCAATACCCGTTTAAACGGACCAATGCTGTCGCTACGTTTGCTCGAGCCCCCTGGTTCTATGGCACTTTCATATCGGTTGCGCTAGCCTATTAATGCAGCCATGACGACTTTGCTGCCCGTTCTCGACCCTGGCCCGGTTCGACCCAGTTTTGCCCGGGGCCCCCGCAGCCTTGATGCGGTGCGCCTGCTGCGACTAAGTATCACCGACCGGTGCAACCTGAGGTGCGTCTATTGCATGCCAGACGACGGGGTGGCTTATTTTGACCGCAACGACCTGCTTGCATCCAAGGATATTATCGCCATCGCCGAGGCGGCGGCTTTAGTAGGCGTCAGCCACTTTAAGATTACCGGTGGTGAGCCGACCATTCGCGGTGACCTGATGGAGATTATCGAAGGTCTTGCGGCCTTGCGCCCGCAAGACCTGTCCATGACCACCAACGGACTGCGGTTGCCGGACATGGCTCACGGCCTGCGTGTAGCGGGTCTAGACCGCCTGACTGTCAGTTGTGATTCGCTCATACCCGAACGCTTTTCCCACATCACCGGAGGGCGTTGTGCCCCCGATGCCTTGGACACGCTGTGGCGAGGTCTCGATGTTGCGACCGATGTAGGTTTTTACAATATCAAGATAAACGTAGTGGTTATGGGCGGTGTCAATGACGACGAGGTGGCCGACTTCGCAGCCCTTACCATCGATAAGCCTTGGACTGTGCGTTTCATCGAATACATGCCCTTGGGTGACAGCGTGTTGTTGATCAGGCTGATCTTTACACGGTAGACAATGCAGCCATCAAGGCGCGGATAGAAGAATGTCATGGCCCGCTGGGGCCGGTGTGGCGGGAATCAGAGGTCGGCGTCGGGCCGGCCAGCGTTTTTCACCTGCCCGGCGCCAAGGGGCGCGTCGGATTTATCAGCGCAATGAGCAAGCCGTTCTGTGAAAGGTGCAACCGCCTTCGCCTCACGGCCCGCGGAGAACTGCGTAGTTGTCTTTTCGATGGAGGAGAGGTAGACGTTATGCCCGCCTTGCGGCCCGAACCCGACAGGGACAAGATCATTGAGTTGATGGGCTGTTGCGTCAGTCTCAAGCCGCAGGTCCACTCTGCTCGGGGTAACCGTGCCATGTCGCAACTCGGCGGCTGGCTGGCTCCACTTGATCGTGGTGGTATGCCCTGGGTTCGAATACAATATCGACGCAGTGAACGAAACAGTAACAATGTACGAATTTCACAATTGTGTCCGGAACACTTTGTCCTTGGTCGCGGTCTCGCTGCTGGCCTTTGCCTGCAGTCAAAGTGACCCGCCCGCGATCACTGTGAGCAAGGTGAAATCCGCTGTCAAGGCGTCTGCCAGTAAGCCCAAGTCCACTGAAAAGACCTTTTACGTTCTCTTTGAAACCAGCAAGGGCGCTTTTACCGTTCTCGTCAATGAAGACTGGGCGCCGCTGGGCGCCCGGCGATTTAGCCACCTCGTGGAGGAAGGGTATTTCAACGATTGCCGCTTCTTCCGGGTGATTAGCGGTTTTATGGTCCAGTTCGGTATCAACGGTGACCCGGCCGTATCCGCCCAGTGGCGCAAACGAACTATTGACGACGATCCAGTTCGCCAATCCAATACCCGCGGCAGGATCACCTTTGCCACGTCAGGTCCGCACTCGCGCACCACGCAGTTATTCATTAACTTTGGTGATAATTCTTTTCTTGATCGTGATGGTTTTTCTCCCTTCGGCGAAGTGATCGAGGGTATGGAAGTGGTCGATGCGCTGTATGCCGGTTACGGCGAGAGGCCAAGTCAGGGAAAAATTCACCATGAAGGCAATGTCTATCTCGACAACCATTTTTCCAAGCTGGATTACATTCACAAAGCCACGCTCATTGACAAGGCCCCATGACGAGCGAAGGGCAATCTATTGACACGTTGAACGAGCGGTTCGGCATTGTCGATGCCGTGGCGTTTGACGCCGGCCGCGGTGGTCTGCCCCGCATCGTGGTGGCCACGCCGGTCGCCGAGGCGCACGTGTATCTGCACGGGGCGCACGTTACCCATTACCAGTCCGCCGGCCATGAATCGGTGCTGTTCCTCAGTCAGCAAAGCAGTTTCAATAGTGGTAGGCCCATTCGCGGCGGCACTCCCATATGTTTCCCCTGGTTTGGCGTCAACGAAAACATGCCTGATGCGCCTTTGCACGGTTTTGCCCGCACGCGGCCGTGGCAGGTTACTTCGGCCAGGTGCACCGACGGCGGCAAAGTGGAATTGAAGTTTATGTTGATTGGCGATGAAGGTACCCGTGCATGGTGGCCGCATGGATTTCAGCTTGGATTCACTGTGACGGTTGGCGACGAGTTGACGATGAGCCTTGAACTGCACAACGATACGCAAACCGAGTTGTCTTGCGAGCAGGCGTTGCATACCTATTTTATGGTCTCCGACGTCCGGAAGGTGAGCGTTCACGGTCTGGAAAACACCACGTTTTTCGATAAAGTCGATGGGGGTATCCGCAAGCGGCAACCCAATGGTCCGGTTACGTTCGCCGGTGAGACTGACCGTGTTTACCAGGACACCGAGGCGCAGTGTGTGCTTGAGGATCCGCCAATGGGTCGCCGCATCATTAACAGCAAGTCTGGCTCACGTTCGACTGTCGTCTGGAATCCCTGGTGGAAGAAATCGGTGGCAATGGGCGATTTTGGTGATGATGAGTGGCCGGGCATGGTCTGCATCGAGACGGCCAATATCGGCCATTGCGCAGTAGCCCTCAAGCCAGGCCACACTCACAGCACCACTGCCCGCATCAGCGTCGAAAAGATGTGATTATCCGCGTTACTGCCGCTGGATCAATAGTTGCTGTTTCTGCTTGTCGAGTTGATTCTGCGTTTGCTTTTCCGCCAACTGGCTGCGGTATTCGTCCATTCCCGGCGGTTCGGGCAGTAGTTTAGCGGCATCCATGGGCGGATCGCGCCCTTCGGTTTGCATCACGATGGTCGGGCGAATCTGATCATACGTGCGCTGTTGCAGAACGCCGTTGGGCGAAAAGGCCATGGTCCGTCGCCACAGTCGCATCCGCGTTAACAGGTGAAGTTTCGGGTCTTTCATTACCTGCAGGTACACCCCCGCCACCAGGTCTCGCCACGGCGATAATCGCATCCGATCCTGGTCGGCAATTTTCGTTTTTCGCTTCGACTGCTGGTATTGGTCGTATTCCAGGCGGGCCAACCTCATGAACTTGCCAAATATTTGTTGGTCACCTTTGGACAGGCCGTACAGAAATGCCCGCCGCACGAGCGACTCGATGAACTGCTGCTCATTGACGAACATGTCTTTGGTTTCGCGCATCTCATGTTCGATCAACTGGTGCAGTGTCATATTCACTTTCGTTTTATTATGCGGCTTGTCGATGAATTTTTCTCGCCACTCTTGGAAGTAACGCCAGGCGGCCGTTTCCTCGCCGTACAGGTATGACCAGCGGATGGCCTGTAACAGGAAATTTTCAAACCCCGAGTCATAATTGGACTGAACCTTTTCCCCGTACTCGCCGAGTTTAATCCTTTCCGTGCCGTATTCCATGGCCCGCTTGTAGGCTTCG
>CAUZAW010000044.1:0-14706 GCA_963577735.1 Phycisphaerae bacterium
ATCTTCAAGGTATAGCCGGTGAGCGAAGATAACGCAGCTCGACAGGCTGTGCAGGCCCATTGCGTGATGGCCCAGTTGGTCGATCGTGTCCACAATAGCGCCATTGACTTCGACCAGTACATGCTCGGCAATCGCCAGTGTACGCTCGTCGGTGTATCGTCGGCCCTGGACGAACTGAGCTTCGAGGCCGGCTTTCTTCATGCCCTGCGTGATGCCCTTGCCTCCGCCGTGCACGATGATCGGGTGCATGCCCACCGCATCCATGAAACAGATATCCTGTAGGAGTGCTTCTAGGGTGTTGGGCTCGTTCATGATCGAGCCGCCGATTTTTACGACGACCGTCTTGCCCTTGAACCGGCGTATATATTGATGGGCCTCGACAAGTGCCGTAGCTTTTTCGATCGCCTCATCCATGTCACTACCACCTGTTATCAGCGCCAAACCGTCCATGTTAGCTGCCGTGGGTGTGGCCTGTAAACCCGTTGGTTGTCTTGGCGCCATTGGCCGTTACGGCCCGGGGTGGCCGGTGCCTGTCATGAGCAGCCATAACACTGACTAGGCCATCTTATCGTTGGTTGCGTTACTTTGGGACCCTTATTGCCGTTATCCACTGGCAATATCGTGTCATCGGGGCCACGCGGCATTGATCCGGAGATCGATCTCATGCACATCCTCGCCAAGATGAACAGCCATGGGCATTGTGCCATCTGCGTGTTCAGCCTCTTGCTCGAGCACTTGCGTGTATTCTGTTTTTAGTGCTTGCTCCCACGCCCAGCGCACGCCTACGGGCTATGCTAGGTAGATTGATACCTATCAGGAACTGGTCACGTACAGTCTGATACAATGGCGAAATACATGCTTTTGCGAACGGGATGTACTGGCATGGAACACATAGATCACGGCATGTTTATCATGCCGTTTCACTACAACGACAAGCCGTTGGCTCAGACGCTTGACGAGGACCTGGAGTTGATTGTCAAGGCAGAGGAACTGGGCTTCAGTGAGTTCTGGATCGGCGAGCATCACACGATCAAGTGCGAGTTCATGATGCCGGAGATCATGATCGGCCGGGCGATCGGCATGACGGAACGCATTCGCCTTGGCCCGGCTCCATTGTGCCTTCCGCAGCACCATCCCGCTCGTGCCGCCAGCCAGATCGCTTTTCTCGATCACCTGTCCAAGGGGCGGATCAACGTTGCGTTTGGCCCCGGCAGCGCCATGTGTGATCTGGAACTGTTCGGCATGGATATTAAGCAGGCGTCCGCTATGGTTAACGAGGCGATGGACATCATCCTTGAACTCTGGTCGTCCGAGCCGCCATACCAAATCGAAGGCAAGTACTGGCAATTCGGCATCAAAAAAAACGTGGATCCCGTCACTACGTTCGGCTACTTCACGAAGCCATACCAGCGACCGCATCCACCGATCGCGATGCCTGCGACCAGCCGAAACTCGCCGACGATGAAAATGGCCGGCCGCCGCGGCTACCAGGGCATTACCAACTGCCTGGTCCCGGGCAACGTGGTCGCGGACATGTGGCAAACCTACGCCGCGGGGGCCGAGGAAGCCGGTCGCACTGCACAACGTACCAATTTCAAGGTCGCCAAGTCGATCTTTCTGGCCGATACCACCCGAGAAGCTCAACGCATCGCTCGCAGCAACACACTGGCGTCCAACTATAACTACGTCTGCCGTGTCTTTGACCAGGGTTGGGGCAGAAAGATGTTCAAGCGCGACATGGAGATGTCGGACGCCGACTGCAACCTCGATTACCTGTTTACCGAACAGATCATTGCCGCCAGTCCTGACGAAGCACTGAATCGTTTGCTCGACCTGATCGACGAAGCCGGTCCCTTCGGCACACTGATCCTCATGAGCTATGACTGGGATGACAAGGCCACGTGGATGCGCAGTATGGAGTTGTACGCCAATGAGTTGATGCCGGCGCTGAATAAAGTCGTGGGGGCCGCAGAAGGGTGACTATTTGGTAACCGGGCAGTTCGCCTTCAATGGCCGTCAAGCAGCGGGCTATTGCGCACCAAACTCCCATTGCCTAACACACCGTGCTGCACGGCAAGGCTTGTGTCCGGTCTTTGAAGATGCTTGAGAATTTATATGTTTCGTGTTACATTTGCTCGTTGTGGGTAGAGCGGGAGCACTTTATACATGCCACGCAAGATCGTCTGGATCGTGTTTTGGATGACGCTTATGTTCTGGTTGGGCGGTTTATGGGGTTGCGCCGGAACCGGAGATGACCAGAATTACGAGATGCTCAACGAAGACGAGCAGTTGTTTCAGCCTGAGCCGCCAATACTGCAAAGTCGTCAGGATATTGCAGTCGAGTTGGATGTTGCGTTGAACGAGTCGGCCCAAAAGTTGCAGGTGGAAGAATCGCCGGTCGCACCTGTCGCCGAATCGCCTCAGCCCACCGACGCGCAAACCAGCTATGTTTTGCTTGCACAACTGGCTACGGGTGAACCTTCGCTCCAAGGTATTGGCAGGTCGCATTGGTCGAGAATTACCGTAACGCCTTCGTACGGCACCACGGTTCATCATCCGATTTATTTCAGCGACATTAATGTGCGTAGTAAGTCAGTCCCAGTTAAAAAGCCACAGGCCGTACTTGACAGCCATGGGGCAGACGAATCCGTATTGACGATTGACGCCTACGATGAAGCGGCGTTGCTGGCGGCATTGGAAGGCGCCCGGGCAGGCAATATTTCCAGCTCGACCAACCAGTGGGACCTGCTGTGGCAGCCGTCGAAGTTTTGCCTCGACCTGATTTTCCTTCCGGTTAATGCTGTCTTTGCCCCGCCTCTTGGGCCTGTCACGACGCCGTCGCAAGAGTAAGATGTCGCCAGCGAGCGAAGAATAATCGGCCATTTGTCTTCATGATCACTGGGCTCTGAACGCTGCGGTCATTGCCGACGTAAAACAGCAGATCGTATTATTGGCGGATGCCGATGCCTTGCGGGCGTTGCAGTTGTTTCCCGGCGCGTTTATGGTGTGTGTGGTATAGAATCTGCTTGCGCGAACGCTCCATGGCTCATTTCAGTTACGACGGTCAAAGCTTCATCATCGACGGGCGACGCATCTGGCTCGTGAGCGGTTCGATCCATTATCCACGTGTGCCGCGTCAATTATGGGCAAGCCGTATCCGTGCCGCCAAGCAGGCTGGGCTCAACTGTATCAGCACCTTCGCTTTTTGGAATGTCCATGAGCCGGTCCCTGGAAAGTTCAATTTCGAGGCCGATGCCAATCTTCGCGGATTTATCGAGTTGATCGGCGCCGAAGGGATGTATTGCATCCTTCGGCCCGGGCCATACATCGGTGCCGATTGGGACTTCGGGGGCCTGCCCGCCTGGCTCAATAACATCGAGGGGATTCAGCTGCGCGAAGGTAACGGACCGTTCCTCAAAGCCTGCGCTCGCTATCTGGGTGCCGTGATGGAGCAGGTCCGCGATTTGCAGGTCACCAACTCATCCAATGGGCCCATTGTCCTGATGCAGGCGGAAAACGAATGGATGTGTCACAACCCCAATCAAGGCGAAAAATACCTGTGCGAGATCGTCCGCTACATGCGAGAAAATGGCGTGGAGGTACCCATTTCCCTGGGCAACAACCTCTGGCAGTGTGTTGACGGTACGATCGACACGTGGAACGCCAAGGAACATCTGCTGGCCAACCTGCGCCAACTGCGTGTCGTCCAGCCCGATGCTCCGCGGTTGGTCAGTGGATACCGGTCCGGTTGGTTCGACTGCTGGGGCCATGCGCACGAGCAGGGTGTGGACGCGACTGCCAATATCGGAAAGTTGGCGCAGATTCTCGCTGTCGGCGCTCAGTACAACCTGGTCATGTTTCACGGCGGCACCAACTTCGCTTTTACCGCTGGCCGCGCAGTTGGCGGCGTCGACCGTTTTGTGACCACCAGTTATGACTACGACGCACCGCTGGCCGAGGGCGGCGGGCGTGGGGACAAGTTTCTCGCGGTCAAACTCATCAGCACCTTTGCCAACCAGTTTGCGCAGGTCTTTGCCAATCTCGACCCCGAACTCGACCACGTGGCTATAAATCCTGTCGATGCAGATCACCGCATTAGCGTTATCCATCAGCGAGGCGGCAGTGGCGATGTTGTATTTTTGATCAAAGCGGAGCATGATGACACGACGCACACCAACCTGCTGATGACCGATGGTCTTTCGCTGCCTGTTGCTTTCGGCACTGACCGGACCGCTTGGCTATTGACCGGTGTCAATCTCGCCGGTGCCGGTGAACTGACCTACACCAACCTGAGGCCTTGGGCGTTTGTAGGTCAGCGGATGCTGGTGCTGTTTGGCCCGGCGGGTGAAGACGGCATTATCGCGGTCAACGGTGCGCCGTTTCACATCCAGGTCCCCGGCGGCGCCAAGCCGCATGTCGAAGTGCATGAGCAATTGACTGTGGTTGTGCTCAGTCGTGAACAGGTGGACGCCGCCTACTTGCTGCCCGACGGGCTGGTGGTTGGCGCCTGTGGTCTCGATGGCGATGATCAGCCCCTGCCGCACCCCGATTGGAAAACGATGTGCACAGTCTCGGCTGATGGTCAGATCCATACGATCCGTGTTACACCGCCGCGCCGCCCAACGGTGCCCAAACTGACCGCCTGGCAGCAGGCACCGCTGACGGAATTGATCAATGGCCAGAGCGACCAGTACAAGTCGATCTCCGAGCCGGTTGCGTTAGAGTCGCTTGCATGCCCTGCCGGCTACGGTTGGTATAGGCTGAGCATAAAAGCGGTCGGGGCCGGCCCGGTCTTGGCGCCGCAAGCCGGTGACCGCCTGCATCTTTTTCATCATGGCAAACTCGCGGCGATACTCGGCGTCGGACCAGCGGCCGATGAAAATCCGGTCGAACTGAACATCGACGGGCGGGTGACCGTTTTAGCTGACAACCTAGGTCGGTTCAGCCAAGGTTGGACGATGGGCGAACCCAAGGGGTTGGCCGACCACATTTACAGCGTCAAGTCCGTGCAGTTACCCAAGGCCAGAATCATCTTTGGCCGTGAGATGGACCCGTTTGAGGCTGGCGGTTGTTTGGTCGGCTTGCGTATGGATGATCCTACGCCACGCCAGGTACTGGCCTGGAAGTTTTCACCTTCATCGCGAAAGCCCATGGTCCTCGATATCCAGAACCTGCCATGGCGGGCGATGATCCTGGTAAACAATCGTGTCTTGGCCATGTATGACCCCTATCACGGTGGCGCTGGGAGATTCTTTCTGCAAGTTGGCGCAGAGATTACCGGTGGTCAAAATGAATTGCGCATCGCCCCGTTCAACGTTGAGCTTAAAGGCAGCAATGCCGACAAGTTCATCAAGCTCTATCAATGCACTGAAAACCTGACCGCCAGGTCACACTGGGCTTTTGCGCCATGGACCGTTCCGGACGAAAAGGCATTTGGCCCATTGAGCCGTGCCGTCGCCTTGCCTTGCTGGTATCGCAGTTCATTCACGGCCTCGCCAACTGACACGCCCCTCTGGCTTGAACCGCGCGGTATGACCAAGGGCCAGGTTTTTATCAATGGCCATAACGCCGGTCGATATTTTGTTTCTACCGCCGCCAACAAAGCAGTCGGTCCACAGAAGCGTTATTATCTACCCCAACCTTGGCTCCACGACGACAAGCCCAACGAATTGTTGTTGTTCGACGAGCACGGGCGCAACCCCGAACAGTGCCGGTTGGTATATGACGCCAACGGGCCTTGCACCAAATGAGTCAATCAACACAGGAACACCGTGAGCTGGCGCGTGATCAGTCAGCCGTCTGCGCCGTGTTGACCGTTAGTGACACACGTACCAAGGCCGATGATAAGAGCGGGCGCATCATCGTCGAAAACCTTGAGGCCGCCGGTCACGCGGTCAAGGCCTACGAAATCGTTCCTGACGAGCCCGACCAGATCGAAGCACAATTGGCCACTTGGCTGGGCGATGGCAGGTACGACGCCGTCTGCACCACCGGGGGCACGGGCATCGCCCTTCGCGACACGACCATCGAAATCGTCCGCCGCCTGATCGACAAGGAGTTGGAAGGGTTCGGTGAATTGTTCCGCATGTTGAGTTGGGACCAGGTGCAGGCTGCCGCCATGCTCAGTCGCGCTGTGGCCGGTCTGGCTGGCCAGACACTTCTGTTCGCTATGCCCGGCTCAAGCAATGCTGTACAATTGGCGATGGATAAACTGATTGTTCCGGAACTGCCCCACCTCGTATGGGAGCGCAAGCGATAAACCTTTATTCGTCTGCTATTGGAAGCGTTGCCCGATAGATCCTAAGATAATTGCAATGAAAGAGACCACCAAGAACAAACCTGAACTGGAAACTGTCGAGCCGATTGGCAACCGTGTACTTATCCGCAAGGATGAGGATAAAAAACAGACCAAGTCCGGCATCCACCTGCCGGACAAGATAGAGATTCCCACGTTGACCGGCCGGATAGTCACCGTTTCGACCCAGGTTAACAACGACGATGACTACCCGATCCAGCAGTACGACCGCGTCCTGTTCAATCCCAAGGAAGCGATCCCTGTGGACTTTGAGGGTGATAATCGTCTGTTTGTCGTGCCCATCGAAAACATTGTCGCCGTCTTCCGCAAAGGCTAGCGCCGGCCGACAAACTGCCGTTTTTCATTGCTAAAGAGTCGGTATGCTGCGCACGGCCATGACCGTACTGCCCGCCCAACTTGCGATTGAGCCTCTGCCCGGGTCATTCAACGTCACCATCGCCGATCTGCCCGGTTCCAAGAGCCTGACCAACCGCGCCTTGCTGCTGAGCACGCTCGCGCACGGAATGAGTACGCTGACGAACGTGCTGTTTAGCGACGACACCCGCGTGATGATGACGGCCCTTGAGAAACTGGGGTTCCAACTGAAAATCGACGAAATGAACAGGATCGTCCAAGTCAATGGCCACGCTGGCACGATCCCCACGCCCCACGCAAAGTTGCACCTCGGTAACGCTGGTACGGCCTATCGCTTTCTAACCGCAGCGTGCTCCCTAGGGAAAGGAACCTATACGCTTGACGGCTATCCGCGTATGCATAAGCGACCCGTTGGCCAGCTTGTTGACGCGTTGCGTCAACTCGGTGCCCGGATTAAATATCTTGGTGCAGACGGTTATCCGCCGCTGGGTGTCACCAGTGCCCGACTAAGCGGCGGTGAGGTGATTGTTCCGCAGGCCCTTTCCAGTCAATATATCAGCGCTTTGCTCCAGATTGCTGCTTATTGTGACCAGCAGACCATTCTCGAATTGCAGGGTACTGTCACCAGTCGGCCTTACGTGGCGATGACACTGGGCCTGATACGGCGGTTCGGGGTTGAAGCCCAGGTACAAGACAATTTTAAGCGTATCACCATCTCTCCAAGCACATATCGCGCCACCGATTATGCCATTGAGCCAGACGCTTCCAACGCCAGTTACTTTCTCGCTGCCGCCGCCACCGTGCCCGGCGGCAAATGCACCATTGGAGGGTTGGGTAAATCCAGCCTTCAGGGTGACATCGGCTTTGCCGACCTGCTCCAGCAGATGGGGGCCGACATGTTGTTCGGCAAAGATTTCATTACTGTCATGGCACCGCCGGAAACTGGGCAATTGCGCGGCATCGACGTCGATTTGAATCACATGCCCGACATGGCGCAGACGTTGGCAGTCGTTGCCCTGTTTGCTCGCGGCGCTACCGTGATTCGCAACGTCGGCAATCTGCGCATTAAAGAAACCGATCGTCTGGCAGCACTGCAAAAAGAATTGACCAAACTGGGTGCGGTCGTCGCAATCGAAGGTGACGACCTGTTCATCACGCCCCCGCCCGACGGCCGCATCAAATCTGCGGCCATTGATACCTACGATGACCACCGCATGGCCATGAGTTTTGCAGTGGCCGCCCTGCGTGCCCCCGGCATCATCATCCGTCAACCCGGTTGCGTGAGCAAGACATTTCCCGGCTTTTTCGGGTATCTTGACCGGCTGCGCGACGCTCCCGCTGTGACCGATTGAGTCAAGCAACCACAATGCATGATCCCTTCTGGAAATCCGCGAAGATTCTGCTCAATTTCAAGCGCCCATTGGCCGGGGCGTTGGCCGGGGCGTTGCTTGCCGCCGTCTGCTTCGGGGCCGGCATCGGCATGGTGCTGCCCGCACTGTATATGTTGTTGGAAAAACAGGAATCCGTCACGGACCTGATTGAACAAAAGCTGGTTGAAAACGAACGCCCATGGGTTAGTGATCTGGGCAGTTGGCTGGAGAGCTTCGTGCCGTCTGATCCGTTTAGTGCCTTTGTGCTGGTGATGGCGGTCATTACCGGTCTGGCCATGGTCGGTAGTGTCGGTCGATATATCCACGAACTGATCACCATCACAGTTGTCGAGCGGGCGGCTATGGTTTGGCGCGGTCGCATGTTCCGCAAGCTTATCCATGCCCCGCTGCTTGAACTGCAACTGGCCGGCACCGCTGACCATATCAGCCGGGTGGCATTCGACACGCGGCCGTTGGCGCGAGCCTACCGGGTGCTATTGGGCAAAACCGTTTCAAAAGTGCTCAACGGCGCCGTGGCCATCGCCTTGGCGTTCCTGCTCAACTGGCAACTGTGCATGATCGCTGTGGTGGTTGTGTGTCCTATTGCCGTGCTATTACGCAGGTTCGGCAAGCGTATCCGCCGTGCGACCCAGCGTGCCCTGAGACATCGCGGGCGCATGATTGGTGTTTTAAACGAATCGATCGGTGATATACGCGTGGTCAAGGTCCACAACGCCGAAGGCTACGAGCGGCGGCGGTTTGGCCGAATTAATCACCGGTTGTTCGCCGAAGAGATGAAGGTTAGAAGCGTCCGGGCCCTGTCGTCACCTTTGGTGGAAACGATCGGCCTGATCGGTATCGTCGTGGTCGCGGCCATCGCGGCCCACCTGATCTTTCACCGCAGTCAGTCTCCGCAGCTTTTCATGGCGGCGCTGGTCGCGTTGGGCGCTGCGGCCAACAGCCTTAAACCTTTGGCAACCATCAACAACCAGATCAACGAAGGTCGCGCCGCGGCAGGCCGGCTATATGATTTACTGGCCTTTGCTGCCGAGCCCACCGGCCCCGATGCTCGCCATGATCTGCCGCTGCTGGCCAGGCATCAGCGGTCGATCGTCTTCAACGACGTGACTTTCCGCTACGCCCAGCAACCCCAACCCGCATTGGACCATTTGTCGCTGACCATCGAGCACGGTCAAACCGTCGCCATCGTCGGTGGCAACGGTTCGGGCAAGACCACCTTGGCCAGCCTCGTGCCTCGCCTGATTGAACCGCAGTCCGGACACGTGCTGATCGACGGCATGGACATCGCCCGCGTTCGCTTGTCCAGTTTGCGCCGCCAGATTTCCGTGGTGACCCAGCAGACGGTTTTGTTTGAGGGGACAATTGCGGAAAACATTGCTTACGGGCGCCGGTTCGAGTCACGGCAAAAGATTGAGGCCGCAGCCAAGGCTGCCTTTGCCGATGAGTTTATCAGGCAACTTCCCAATGGTTACGATGCGGTTCTGGGCGAACAGGGCGAGGGATTGTCCGGCGGCCAGCGGCAGCGTATCGCCATCGCCCGTGCCGTGCTACGCGACCCGGCCATCCTCATTCTCGATGAGGCTACCAGCCAGATCGACACTGAATCTGAAAGCAAGATCAACCAGGCCCTGCGCGATTTTCGACATGGGCGAACGGTCTTTGTGATCGCCCATAGGCTCAGCACCATCATCGACGCTGATCACATTATTGTCCTCGAGGCCGGTCGTATCATTGACCAGGGCACCCACGACCAGTTGCTGCCGCGTTGTCGTCTGTATCAATCGATGACGCATGCACAGTTGCAAAAATCCACCGCTGGCGCATGACGAGGTCGCTTCAGGTCTTGGCTGTCAGCCAGGGTGTTGGCTGCTGTTGATCGGCCAGCGTCACCCGCTCGTAGAGGTGCGGTTCTTGTGCAAACGTGTGCCGCACGATGGTGGGGCGGTTGCATTGCTGTGACCGGTGCAGCAATACGATGTGTTGCGGCTCGTTGCCCCGTTGGGCGATGGCACACACCGCCTCGAATGCCTGGTCGTTGGACAGGTGCCCCTGTTTGCCCATGATGCGCTGCTGCAAAAATATCGGCCGGCCACTGTTGCGTTGCATCTGCGGGTCGTAGTTGCTTTCGATCGCCAGCAAGTCCACGCCAGCAAAGTGATCGATCAACCCAGCCGGTACATGCCCCAGGTCAGTGGCGTAACCAACTTGCCCTCCGGTTGTTTCAATACGAAATCCGCATGTGCCTTTCATGTCGTGGGCTAGGCGGATCGGGTAAAAAGTCATGCCCGCAACCGGTTCGAACGGTTCATCCTCGAAGACCTTGACCATTCCCGCCCGCCACATCTGCATGCCACCGGGCAATTGTTGCAGGTCTTTTACGTGTCGGCGATGTACGAACACCGGCATCGGCGCCCGCAGCAGGGCCGATACCCACGTCAGGCGAAAGTGGTCCTGGTCGAGGTGCGTCAAACACAAGGTACTGATGTGCTGGGCTTCCAGTTCTGCCTGGCGCAGCCTTCGGGTAATGGCTCGCGGCCCGAAACCGGCATCGATCATGACCACCGCGTTGCCACATCGCACCACGCTGCAATTACCGGCGCTGCCCGAGCCCAGCACGCACAGCGACACCGGTGGTCCCGATTCCTGACGACGAGCGTCATCGAAGCGTGGCTGGTCAGCTAAAGATGAAGCAAACAAAAGCATTTGCTCACTCATTATCTCGACATCCGTGTCCGACCATATTCCGATTGGGCAGGCAAAGTGGCCAGGGGCAGAATTGAACTGCCGACACCCGCATTTTCAGTGCGGTGCTCTACCAACTGAGCTACCTGGCCAGTGACATCGCCAAGTTTACCACCCGCGGCGGCGATGACCAAGCATTGCATTTTTGCGGGCCGCTGCCGGTTGCGTATTCGAGCGAACTATTGCCCGGCCCTTTTGAGCACACGGTCGACTTGCTGCTGCCAGGCGTTGGACAGGTCGTGACCGTATTCGCTGACGCCGTGGCTCGACTGCTCGCCGCGAAGGTGAATGTATTCCCATGCTGTTTGCTCACGGTTGATGTAATCGGTGCGCAGAAAGTGAAAGGCCAGGCCTGCCCGTTCGCTTTCGCTGAGATTGGGTCCGGTGCGGTGTGCGATGCCGTAGTTGAAAAAGATCACGCCTCCGGCCTCAACCTCCACTGGAACGGCCGCCGACTCGTCGTCCACGATGCACCTTGACAAAATTGAATTGGGGCTATGCTGGTGATCCAGGGCGGCCAGGTGACTGGCCGGGACTACTTCCAGTGTGCCGTTGGCCCGCTTGGCGTTGTGCAGGGCAGTCCACATGCCCACGCCCTTGGTCGGATCGCTGATCTTGAAGTAGGCATTGTCCTGATGCCATTCAGTGCCCACCCCGCTGTCCGGCGGCTTAGAGAAAATCTGGTCTAGTTGACGTACGAACGGCTCACCGATGCATCGTGACACCATGTCCAGCACCTTGGGCTGAAACGGAAAGACGCGAAACAGATCGCTGGCATGGTTCAGCGGTATGATCTGCAGATTAGATTTGGTCTGGGAAATCGTTTGCCCGTCGCCGTTGGTCGCCACGTTACGGCTCGCGCCGCTGCCTTGGAGTTGTTGCAGTTCAGCCTGCATGGCTGCCAACTCTCGGTCATCAAAGAAATGCTCAATGATCACAAATCCGCGGTCATGATAGCCCTGCATGTCCACTTGGCTTGGTTTCATGTTCAGATGCGCCGGTCGCCGTAGTAGACCCCGCCTTCCACAAGCAAGAGGAATTTTACCGTGATTACGGCAAAATGGTGATAGACTTGTCAACCGCCAAATATAGCGGTCGCTCGTAGAATCGCTCGTGCGTGGGGCGTGGTCGACAGGTATGCGAGATACTCAAAAAATATGTCCTGCCCTGTCTGTCATGTCTGGCCGGAGCAACCGCTTATATAAGCACTAGTCTTACTCGCGGGTCGGTCAGGAAGTTATACTCAGTTTCCAAGAAGTCGGCTGCGCATCCGCGATTGTTCGTCTGAAATTTGGACTAAGTTTATTGCCAGACTTTTTCCCATTGATTGGATTTGGCCGAGCGGTAGATTGCCAGGGCGGTGCGTAGTTCGCCCAAGGCTTGTTCGGGGCCGGCTTCGAGGGCTTTGCCATCGAGTACGGCTGCTTCAAAGTCAGCTATTTGGGGACCGAAGGATTTGAAATATCCCGTGGGCGACTGGACAATTCGGCCTTGCGGATTTTCCTTGTTAAACAGCATCAGGCCGCCTTCAAAGCCACCATTGATAGCCAGTTCGCCTTGGCTTGCAGTGACACGCCACCAGTGTTGAGGGCCAAACGGCGACTTGAGGGCTATGGCGTCGAAGCCTGCAACGATACCAGACTCAAAGCGCAGCAAGGCCCGGGCCAGTGACTCGCCTTGCATATCTTTGTCGGGGTAGTCGAGCACAGCGATAACCTGATCGATCTCACCTAGCCACATACGCAGCGGACGAATCCAGTGCGCTCCACCGTCGATGACAATGCCACCGCCCGAGCGTTGTTTGTCGTTACGCCAAGGCTTGTCGCCTGTATACCAGCAATCGTCGAGTGTATCGATGAAACAGGCTCGCGCGGTGATGATATCGCCTATAGCCCCCTCCTTAATCAGTTGCTGCGCTTTGACCACTTCGGGCCAGTACTGCGTGTTTTCACCGACCATGAACACGGTGCTAACCTGTTGGGCTGCTGCAAGAATGCGTTCTGCTGATTCAAGGGTTGGAGCGATAGGTTTTTCCAGCAGGATGTGTTTGCCGGCACGCAATGCCTCGAGTGTGAATTGTTCGTGCAGGTCGTGGGGTAGCATGATGTCGACGGCATCGAAATCGCCATGGTCAAGGCCTTGCTCGAGCGATTCAAATACCTGTGCGCCAGTTTGGGTGGCGATGGCATTAGCGCGGTCGCGGCTGGGGTCAATGGCTGCGGTGATCTTGATGCGTGGCGCGGATTCGTTGATGGCATCCAGATGGTGGGCCGATATGGCGCCACAGCCGACGAAGGCAAGTTTTAGAATATCTGTCATGGGTTACAGGTTATTGGTTTTGCGGTGGAGACCATCATGCTTGTAGAGGTCCAGGAAATATCGATTCAAGTCGCTCGAGGACGTGTTCGTCCAGGTCCAGGTCCGCAGCCGCTACATTATCGAGAACCTGATCGGGGCGCGTGGCACCAACGATCACAGAGGCTACAGACTCGTCGCGAAGACACCAGGCAAGAGCCAACTGAGCTGGGCTGACACTCAATTCCCGGGAGATTACCGCCATCTGGTCGACCCGATCCAGCACATCAGCCTGCAGTAGTGGATCCATAAAGCCATTGCGCTTCTGGTCGCCGCCACGACTGTCCTCAGGGATATTGCCACCGGTGTACTTGCCAGTGAGTACGCCCTGGGCCAGGGGTGACCATACCACCTGCCCGAGCCCCTCGCGGTCACATAACGGGATCACTTCCTGCTCGATGTCACGACACAACAGGCTGTACTGAGGCTGATTGGAGATCGGTCGGGAGCAGCCGAGACTATCCGCAAGGTGGCAGGCGTCGAGGATCTGCGCCGGTGTCCAGCAGGAAACTCCCCAGTAAAGGATCTTGCCTTGGACCATCAGGTCGGCTATGGCGGCGATGGACTCGCCCAAGGGTGTCTCCATGTCGTAGCGATGGCACTGGTACAGGTCGATGTAGTCGGTCCGCAGGCGTCGCATGCTGGCATGTACGGATTCGAACAGGTGTTTACGCGACAAGCCGCGGTTGTTCGGGTTTTCCGACATTGGGTGGCACGCCTTGGTAGAGAGCACGTAGTCGGGGCGGGATATCCCTTCGAGTGCTAGGCCCAGAGCGGTCTCGGCATTGCCATTGGCATAGGTATCGGCGCTGTCGAGGAAGATCACACCCTCATCTAGGGCACTTTTGACGCAGGCTTTAGCTACCTTCTGCTCGATGCCATCGCCGCAGGTCAGCCACGAACCTAGGGCCACTTGGCTCACCTTCAGGCCGGAGTCTCCGAGATTGACGTACCGCATTTTACTTTCCTTTCAAGGCACGGAGAGCTGCTGCACGTGTTAGTTATTCGAAGACAATCATCTGGTGGCCGTGGACTGTCGGGACCGTGGTTATAGTGCGGCCGTGAGCATATTCAAAATTGAGTTGCTCGTGGTCGGGCGCAGTGTAGACTTGCCCCGGTGCATGGTCGAGTTTCAGTGACAGTTCGAGGTCATGCAGTTCGGTGGCTTCCTCGACAATGTCAAGGTCCGGTGCGCGGCGCTGGGGGCAGTAGCTGAGCAGGTGAACGATGGTTCGTTTGGCTTGGCGGGTGACAGTGGTTTCCAGGTAGCTCGGTCCGCCGCATCGCAGCAGTGGTTGGGGAAGGAGGCGATCGATGGAGGCGCCAACCATGTTGCGAATCCAAATGTTGGCATGGGCGGCGTACGCGCGAAATACCGGGTGAGCGAGGGTAATGATTCGACCTTGCTGTATGGCGGCGGCGTAACGCGACAGTTTGTTGGGCGGGCTCTGGAAGTGTGAACAGAAATGTTTCCAACTACGCTCAAAGTAGGGTTCGACGACGCGTGCCAATACCTTGGCACCGTGGCTTGGGGCCAGTTGCAGACCG
>CAUZAW010000045.1:0-14686 GCA_963577735.1 Phycisphaerae bacterium
AATCCAGAGATCGAGGAAGGGATCATCCTGCATTCGGCGGAGTTTGATGTACGCCATTGGCACCGGCCCGGCATGCCACATGCGGTCAATGAGCTACCGGGAATGTTTCGATGATTTGTACATACATCTAACCGAGGCACATGCAGTATGGACTTGTCCCCATTTGCTCTTCGTAGCTGGCAGTTCCACGGCTTCGGCGCCAAGCAGTACCTGGCGCAGGCAATCGATCGAACGATCGCTGAGGCACAACGCTACAACATTACACATCTGGAATTCGGCGTTTCGTTACGCCATCCCCGTGTCTATACCGGCCAACCGACTCCGCCCTGCGGCAACTCGGTTCTGTGCGGCCTAAGCTTCCGTGACTTTCCCAAGCTGGCCAAGCATGATGTCTTGCACGACGGGCCGGCCACGTTGACCAAGGCCGACCGCGAAGCTGATCTAGCCTATGTCCGCGAACTGTTCTACAAAGTCAAGGCAGCCGGACTGGGTGTGATCGCGTGGCATCATCTTCGCCGAGATCTACCTGACGAGCTTGCGCAGGAGTATCCCGAATCGGTCAGTGGCGACCCGGCTTTTCTACAGCAGTGGGAGGAGAAGACACTGGCGGAATTCTTTGAACTGGTACCCGAAGTCGACATGCTCATGGTCACATCCATGACCGAGACACCCGGCGTTCACAACCTGCCCGACGGCGATCCGGTAGATCGACTCGAATCGGTCTTTCGCGCCATCGATCGCGCTTGCCGCGCCGCCGGCAAGACACTTGCCATCCGCGACTGGGGCTCCGTCGGTAAGGCCCGTTCACCAACCGGTCATCTCTTTCATGAAGCGATGGCCCGGCTGCCACAGGATATCGCCATTTATATTAAGAACGTTGTCTGCGACTTTGTGACCAATGCGGAAGTCCCTCACCCGAACCTGACCGCCTATCCCAACCGTCCGCTGATCGTCGAGTTCGATGTGTACGGAGAATACTTCGGCCGCACGGATATTCCCTACGTGGATCCGCAGCACTTCTGCCACCGCCTCGATGCTCTGTATACGCTTAAACCCTATGGGGTGTCGGGGCGGATCTGCTTTGAATGCGATCGTAGCGGGCGTCACTACCCTACCATCTTCGACTCACCCAACGCCGCCAACGCCGTGGTGTTTGCCCGCTGGTCTACCGATGCAGCAGAGCAGCGTGACACCTCACAATGGCTCGATATCACCGCACCCGCCAGGCGTTGGCAGACCTATTACTGGCAGTGGTTGACCGAACGTTACGGCCTTGATGCTGCGCCACTACTAGCCCGCCTTTTCGATCGCACGCCGCAGATCATCCACGGCATCTTCGGTGGTCTATGGACCGGCTACTGGCATCCGTTCGATGTACTCGACCACACCACGCTGCCGTGGCCGCCCATACCCCTTAAACAGCGGAAATCGATGTCTTGGAGTGACAATGACTTCGACTGGGCCCTTGGCTGGCTCACCGCCGGCACCCCGACCGAGCACATCGGCTGGTGTCAACTCGTTTCACATAAGCGAGAGGCGCTGCGGCTTGCAGTTCTCTGCCAGCAGGAACTGGGCACCGATGGGCCACCGCGACTCAACCCCGATGACATGGCCGATCTGAAACTGCTCTTTGAGCAACTGGTCATGGTCTGTCGAGGTGATGTGCTCACCGGCGAAATCCTGCTCACGAGAAAGGGTCCGGCCCGCGCCCGCCGGACGATGAGCGTACCCGACTCACAGGCTCTGGCAACGCGTGCCGACGAGATCGGACACGAAGCGCTCACCGCCTTCGGCGAGGATTTCTTCGGACAGTTCCCGTTACGCATGAAAGTCTGGGCCGATTGGGCCCGAAGCCCAGATCAGGCAGGTCAACAGAGCCCCGCAAGTGGGGACGGGAGCTAAGCCATCATTATGTGCGTGACCGCCAGAGAGTAATCGTCTCACTGTGACTCGCCGTGCGATGCTAGGATCTTGCGCAGTTTCTGCAGGTATTCCGAAAAGTCCGCCCACTCGCGATACGACTCCACATTGAACTCGTTGCTCGCGATCCGTTCGAACGCGGCCATGGGGTCGGCCGGTCCAAGGAACGGCTCGCTACGCTGGGCGGCCGCGGCCCGCAACTCGTCGTAACGCTCGAGCCAGACGATGTCGATGCCCAACTTCGCCCGACGGACCCGGTACTCGAGCGTCTGGGCGCCAGACACCGCCTGCAAGGCCCGGGTGAACAGGCGTGTCCCCTCGTTCAGATCCTCTAACGTCAGCCACTTGGTTGTCGTCGTGTCGTACGCGCCCAGAAAGATGTCCCGGTGACGGCGAACCGCCTGGTGCTGCACAAGCAGCCACCTCATCAGGAACTCGCCGGCGTCACCGTAGTATCCGCGGAGGAACTCGGCCATCAGGGCCCGCGTGTCCTGGTGCGGGTTCCACATAAGCTGACACCCGACGTACGCCCGCATGCGCTGGAAGTCACTGGCGTTACCGTTGCCGCCCTGAATCATCATGCCGGTCACACCCTGCTCGGCGAAGAAGCCGAGGTTCTGCGGCAACACGAAGTGGTTGGGATGCGGCTGCACCCAGTTGCGGAAGTTTGTCTCGTGCTCCCAGATGTAGACGTGACGGGCCCGGTCGCACCACCGAACGACCCCCTGCCCGTTAACAACCTCGGTCAGTGGCAGCTTCCGGTTACTGCTCACCGGGATCGAGTAGATGAGCACGTTGTCCCGGGCGCGCAGGTTCTTCGGTGGGTCCTCGGTGTGGGCAAACGCCATCGTGGCAATCAGCACGTCGGGATAGTCCAGTTCGACCCGCTCGGCGATGGCGTTGACGAACCGCACCCACACTGCGCTTGAAGCACCTTCGCGCTGGCGCATCGCCAAACAGGCGTCGCATCGGCACTCGTGACGGCCGTCGATCTGACTGACCCACACCACCTTGGGCGGATAGTGCCAATTGGCATATTCCTCCTCGAGCTTACGCAATACCGCCTGTGTCGTCGCGTCGAGCACGCCGCGGCTCGAAGGGCAAATCTGCGACGGCAGGCGCCGCTGCTCCACGGCGATGCGGTACCACGACTCCGGACGACTCTCCTTCACGTAGCCCAGCCCCTGCTTGTACGAGTACCGTCCCGATCCGTCCTCGCCCTCGGGCGTGTACATGAACCAGTCGGGATGCTCGACGAAATGCTCTTTCGCCGGCACGAGCCTGCCGATCGTGTGCTCGCCCGTGTCGTAGTTCATCAACCAGCCGTTGTGACGCATGCGCAGGGCGAATGTCCGGTCGTGCAACGGGCGGGTGCGAAAGTGGCGGAGTTCGAATGGCGCGCGGTAGGTGACGTCGAGGGCCGACACGATCAGCGTCGGCCGACTCGGAATGTGCGTGGCGTCCGGCGCCCACCAGCGCACCCCGACGACGTCCTGCAGGAAGCTGTACACGGCGAACAGCACGCCGCGCGGCCGGCCGCCGGTCAGGACCAGGTCATCGCCCACCGTGCGGACGACGATGCCGTCGGTGCCCAGGGCGTTCAGGTCGACGTCGGCCACGAGGCGCTCGATCTCTGCCGACCGGCCCACGTAGATGTTGGCGCCCGGACCGGGCGTATCTTCGATCGAAGGGCGCCCGCCGGTCACCTTCTCGAGATGGTCGGCCAGCTCGGTCGCGGCAAGCGATTCGAACTCGAGGGCATCGGCGGGGAGAACGATCGAGCATGTCGGCTTGCCGTCCAGCGCGAGCCTGACCCCGCCTTGGGCTAGTTCGCCCTGGTTCAAAAAGATCGCCACCGTCAGAGCGGCGCAAATGCGTGGCACGAAGCGACTGCACTGCGTGGCACGGATGCTGGGTGTGTGAAGGTGTCTCATGGTTTTGTTCCCGATCTCTTTACATCGCAATACTCGGCATGCGGCAAGACGCCACACCCGCCAATCAACTCCACGCCGAAGTTCATCACGGTAACGTAGACATAGTACTCTGAATCGTAGCTACTGGCCCATGGCTGAATGTGGCAGGTCGTGACCGACGAAGCACAGCAGAAAAAAGGGGCGTCTGCAGGGTACCGTGGTGCGTGTAAGGTCGTATGAGCCGATGTAGGCTTCTGCCACCAACCGAACATGCCCCACACGCTCAACGAGCTACCCGGAATGTTCGGGTGATTTGTTCAGGCGTCTGGCCGAATCACATGCAACATGGATTTGTACCCATCTGCTCTTTCTATCTGCACCAACATAATCAGTGGTACAATCTTTGGCGACGGTTTATCCCCAGCCAGAAGTCGAACAAGAAATCCCCAACCAGCCATGGTTCAGTCAAAAGTCCAAACATCCAGTTACCAAGCCATGGCTAAGATCGCGTGATGACATCGTCATCAAACAGCAGTACCGTAGTGCACGGTACCTTTGTGTCGAAAGATAAAAACAGTTCGTCGCGAAACGGTGCGGCTAATCTCGTTTGTCAAGAGCGGCCACCGCAGCACATCGTATTTCCTGTGCGGAGAAACATAGATGCTTCCGGTAGACGAATCACCTGATGTCCTCTTGATCATGTGCGATCAACTCAGCGCCAACGTGCTGAGTTGCTACGGCGGTCCCGTGACCACCCCGAACCTCGACCGACTGGCCGACCAAAGCGTCCGCTTCACCAATGCTACCTGTCCCGCGCCCTTCTGCACACCTAGCCGGGCATCGCTTCTGACCGGGCTTTACCCGCACACCCACGGGATCGTCTACAACGTGATGATCAGAGACTATCCCGAGGGGCCAAGAGACCACGCGGAGACGATCGAAGAGGGCTTGACCAACGAGGACGTGACCACCGACAGCCTGCTGCACGCGGCCGGCTACGACACCCACCACTACGGCAAGTGGCACCTGCAGGGAGAAGATCTGACCTGCCATGCGGATCCCTTCCGCGAGTTCCCGCACCACCAGGACCGGATGCGCGCCGTATTCGATCGGGTACGACAGAAGCCCCCATCGCAGTGGATGAACTGGTACGGCCTGGCCCTCCCGGTAACCGTGTCGGACCCGGTGCAACGGGCAATGGCCGCGGTCGGCGAGGACTGGCGGCCAAGCAACGTCACCGAGCACATCAGGAAGATCGGTCGCCTCGAGCTGCCGATGGAGCAGGTCTTCGACGTGCAGGTCGCCGACCGCACGATTGCGGCTCTGCAGCGTCGCGGGGATGCCCCCTTTATGATCACCTGCTCATTTCTCTGGCCGCACGACCCCAACGTCGTCCCCTCCCCCTATTACGAGATGTTCGATCCCGATCAGATCGAACTGCCGGCGAACTATGAACAATTCGAACCACGCTTCGAAACCGACAAGGTGCGTCGCTTCGTTGCCGATCTGGGTGAGCCTGTGCTGCGCGAGTTCATGCGGATCTACTACGGGTGCGTGCGGCTCATTGATGATCAGGTGGGGCGGATTCTCGATGCCCTCGACGCTTCGGGTCGAGCCGAGAACTGCATCGTGGTCTTCCTGGCCGATCACGGCGACCTGTGCGGCGGCCACGGGATGCTGTGGAAATCACACCGCGTCTTCTACGAAGAGCTGGTACGCGTGCCGTTGATGATCCGATACCCCCGTCACATTGCCCCCACGGTGAACGCGAACGCCGTTGGCCTGACCGACATCATGCCGACCCTTCTGGATCTGACCGGCCAATCGATTCCGGAGCATGTCCAGGGACGCAGCGTGGCCCACCACCTGCTCGGCGACGATATCGAAGGCGTTCCGGCCTTCCAATTTTGCGAGAACCTGGTGGACCACGATGGACCACGACGCCGGATCCGGCCCCACGCACCTGCCGATTTCATGGTGCGTGGCCAGGGCTGGAAATATATTCGGTACGCCGACGGGGAGGAGATGCTTTTTGATTTGGCCAATGATCCGGGGGAAACGTGCAACCTGTCACACGATCAAAACGCCCAGGCGCCAAAACGGCGGCTCGCCGCCGAACTTAATACGTGGCTGAATACCTCGCAATATCCGGGATGGCGGTAGCGACCAGTCGCATGCTCCCCCAGAATGGCCTCCTAGTGCAGTAGAAGCCGCAATGGCCAACTTTCACATTGTCGATCTCGACCGCCCATATCGCCGAGGCTATGGCCCGCAGACTGTCCCAGAGGGTAAGCCTTACGATTTTAATTTTGATTTCACGCACTCCGAACAGTTGGTTGGCACCGAGGTGGTGTACCGGGATTATGAGGGAATCGGCGACCTCTCCTTCAAACTGGCCACGCGGGCCGACCGCATGACACTGGCCGCCAAAGATCTTGTCCAGATGGCACAGGACCACAACGGATTTGAACCTGTAGCCGGCTTGGCCCCCACACACGATCCTGGAATTACCGTGGGCGACAAATACCGGTGAACTCTTGGCCCGAACACGAGACGCCACCTGACCCACCAACATCGTCTCATTGTTCCCGAGCCTTCCATATGATCGCCTAACCATCACGCAAACAATGATGCGAGACCAGCAAGCACGGATAAGGGATGAGGCCAGAAAACCACTCCCTTGAAGGCGGGAGAAACTGGACTTCAAGATATTCGACCAAGACCTGCCCCAGGACACGGCACGCAAAAAAGACCAGGAGGAGCCATAGGACTCGGGGGTCAAATTCCCAAAGCGGCTTCCCGTCATGAATCGATCACCGTGGACTTGATTCAAATCGCTGGAACAGGCAGCACGAATTCACATACCCAACAGTTCCACGTGGTGGCGGTACCAGTCGCTCGTGAACACTTCACCCGGGTCATGAGCTCGTTTTTGACGGATGAACTCCGGCATCGCCGGGTACCCGGCGAGGACCTGGTCCTTCCGGGCCCACTTGTGATAGGTGAGGTAATAATTCCCCCCCAATGCGATCGAATGATCAATCAGTGCGCAAAAGCTTTCTGCGGCCTTCTTTTTCCCCTCCGGCGTGTGTTCTACGAGAAGATTGAAGATGACACAAGCGTAGCGATCTCTGGCCCAGGGAAGGAAGGTCTCGTCATCTTTTTCAATTAAGCGCACCGTGCCATAGATGATCGGCGTCTTGCGAATCCGCAGGATGTCACGGGCGCCGAGCATGAACTCGACAAGCCTTTCCCGGGGAGCGTAGAGCTCGCTGATCATAAGGCTTGTCGGAACCTTGTCTTTGGTTTTTTCGGCCACGTAGTCACGGTATCGCGAGATATAAATACTCATCTGGTGTGTATCAGACCAATACACCTGGCCGTCAGTCTTCAGGTAATAAGAGCAATACCCCTGGAAGGCCTTTCGCCTATCCGTGTGCGCCAGGTGAATCAGTTCCAGCCAGTTTTCATGACTCATTTCCTTGTTATCGCTGGGGACACGGACTGCATCAGGAACAGGCTTGTAGCAAGAAAACACTCCTTGGCGCATGAAAGTATCCGACCCTTCGTCGGTATCATATTGAAAGTCGCCGAACGTGAATCCGTCTCTAATTCTTTCTTCAATCCTGGGCATGAACTCCTCGAGGTCAATGCGATCAACAATACGTTCCAGCTTGTGCCTCGGGTTGAGCCGAAGGGTCACCGTGTAAATCATGCCGAACATGCCATATCCACCAATGACCAGTCCGAACAGATCCTTGTTTTGCGTTCGGCTACAGGTGACAAGTTCACCTTTCGCATTTACCAATTCAAAAGACTCCACGTCATCAACAAAGGGCTTCATGAGAAGACCTCGCCCATGCACGTTTGCTCCCAGCGCTCCGCCAATAGAAAGATTATCCGCCCCGGTCTGCTTCTGCCTGATTCCCCACTGAACCTTCTCGCCCTTCTGCATCTGAATGAGGCCGTGAACCAGTGCGGGCCACTGGATTCCCGCTTCCACCGTCACCAGGCCGTCCCGGCGGTCAAGCCTATGGATTCGGGCCAGGGACCGCGTGTCCAGCAGGACAGAGCCGGTGGCGAACTGCTGGCCCCCCATGGCATGCCGCCCCCCGGCAACTGAGATCCCCCGACCACTCCGACCGGCCCTGGCGATGCTCCCACGAAGGGACTCCAGGGAGGTGACATTCGCGATTGCGTGCACCAAGGTCGGATTCAGCGCGGAATGGATGTCGTTAACAAGCACTCCTCGAGATCGATTCACCTTGGGGAAATGGTTGCAGGAGGTCAGGGTCAATGCAGCCCCCGCCTTGAGGAAGGTGCGCCTGCCTATTTCCATGGTCCTGGTCTCCGAGGTGTTCGGGTAACCTTTGACTTCTATACTACCATGCAAGCATTTCGTCATGCATGTTATATCTCCGCAAGCAAGCAAGCACATGCCGATGCCAATAATGAAGAATCAAGACTTACCGGCAGACACCATCACGATCCAAATCCGAAAGGCGCGAGCAAAATTTTCGGTACTGGCAGTCGCTTATTTTCTCGGTGCATTCAATGACAATTTGTTCCGCGGCACCTTGATGCTGCTGGCCGTCTCTTCGCAGAAAGGGGAAATACAGGGATTGGCCACCATGGTGTTCATGATCCCCTTCATGTTGTTTGCCGCCCCGGCCGGATGGCTGGCCGACTGCTATCCAAAGAAAAACATCCTGGTTGCAGCGAAATCTCTGGAACTGGCCATCATGCTCGTCGGTGCCGCAGGACTGATGACCGGATCATGGCCACTGCTGTTGATAATGTTGAGCATGATGGGCCTGCAGTCAACACTTTTTAATCCAGCTCTCAATGGTTCTATTCCTGAACTGTATCCGGCATCTTTCGTACCACGCGCCAATGCAAACATCCGCATCCTGGTCAACGTGGCCATCCTGCTTGGCCTGGGGTTGTGCGGAGTGGTGTTGGACGCATGGCCCCAAATTGGGTGGTGGACAGAGGAACACGGACCGACACGCATCGGTATCGCGGTGGTGAGCATTGCCTTCCTGGGCCTCCTTGGCGCCATGTTTGCCCCACGCCTGAGAACTCCAGACACCTCCCGACCTTTTCCCCGGTTGGGTCCCGTGGATACCGTAACAGACCTACGCGTCATTACACGTACCGACAAACTGCTGTCGATTGTCATTGCCTGCAAGGCAACGTTCTGGCTGGTAGCGACACTGCTGACCCTGTTCATCACTCCACTTGGTATTAAAGAGATGGAAGTTTCCAAAACCAGTACCAGTGGTCTTCTCGCTGCTCTGCTCATTGGCATGGCGGTGGGTGGCACCCTTGCACCTTACTGGTCACGAGGTCGACTCTGGTACCGAGTTCTTCCTGTCCCCGGCCTGATGATGGGGGTATTCCTGGCGCCCCTTCCGTTCCTTGTAAACCTTCCCGATACTTGGCTTTTCAAAACAGTGTTTGTTCTGCTGATCGTGGTCGGTGCCGCCGGGGGGGCCTTCCTTATTCCCTTGGCCAGTTTTGTCCAGACCCGACCTTCTCGCCATGCAGTGGGCAAAACCATTGCAGCAGCCAATTTTCTGGATGCGGGGGGCATCCTTATTGCAGGAGGAATCTACTGGTTACTGGAAAGCAGTGTGAACCCTACCACGGGACTTGCGCTGGTAGGACTTTTTGTCTTTTGTCTTATACCAATATTCCACCTGATGCTGAAACGGGTTGACCCAGACTCTCAAGCATGATGTACCGACTCATTTTCATCCTGATACGCTGGACCTTATCGCTCCGCTACCGCGTACGCGTGCACGGCCTGTCCAATATCTTAAAAAAGGGATCCGAAGGCATACTCATCCTGCCCAACCACCCGGGCCTCATCGACCCCATCCTTCTCATGGCACACCTCTATGGGGCACTGCAGCCCAGGCCACTGGCCGACGCAGAGCAGATGAAGCGGCCTGTTATTCGCCGTATTGCCAAGGGTATCCGTGTTCTTGTCATCCCTGACGCCAGCAAGATTGGAACCTCCGCGCAAGCGGTCATCCACCGGGCACTGAATGAGATTGGCCAGGCTCTACATGAAGGCAGCAATGTGCTGCTTTACCCAGCAGGCCACCTGAAGTCCACGGCTGAAGAAAAACTCGGTGGCAACAGTGCCGTGCAGACCGTGCTCAAGTCGCAGCCTGGTACTCGCGTGGTTCTGGTCAGAACCCAGGGACTCTGGGGAAGTCGTTTCAGTAAGGCATTTCGGACTGATCCACAGGTGATGCCCGTTGTCTGGCGCAGCTTTGTGGGGCTTGTCTTCAATTTGGTGTTCTTCTTCCCCCGCCGAAACATCAATATCGAAATGGTGGAAGTTGAAGATTTTCCAAGTGAAGGGGACCGGATTGAACAAAACCGCCTGATGGAACACTTTTACAACCAATCCATCGAGCGTAACACCTACCTTCCTTGGCTCTGGTGGCAAGGGGGAGAACAGATTCACGGCGAGCCGGCAAGGAATCGAATCAGCGGAAACCTGGAAGATGTGTTACCCGCCACCCGTGAAGTAGTTATCACCAAACTCCAAGCGATGACCGATCATCCCGACCCCCAAATCGGACACAAGCTTGACCACGATCTAGGCATGGACAGTCTGATGCGTGCCGAACTTGTTCTATGGATAGAACAGGAATTTGGTTTCCCTCAGGGCAATGCGAACAGCCTTGAAAGCGTCGGGGACGTGCTATTGGCCGCTAGCGGCCAAGGGGGAAGTAGTGCAGCTCATCTCGTTCCACCACCGCCAACCTGGTTTACCACCGATTCTTCGAACACCACACTGGAAATTCAAGCAGGAAATACCATAACCGAGGTTTTCCTATCTGCAGCTCGAAAGTGGCCTGACCGACTCATCATTGCAGACCAATATTCGGGTACCAGAACCTACAGGGACCTGTTGATCGGCATCCTGCTGCTTGGCGATGTGATTCGTCGGATCCCTGGCCCGTACGCAGGCATCCTGTTGCCGGCCGGCGTGCCAGCCACCACGGTGTACCTGGCCACGATTTTTGCTGGCAAAGTACCGGTACTGCTCAATTTCACCGGTGGCCAACGTAACCTGCACCATGCAATCAATCTACTGGACCTCCGCGGCATCATCTCAGCTCAGGCCATGGTAAATAGATTGGCCGATCAGGGAACCGACTTATCCCGCATGTCCGATCGCATGTATTACCTGGAAACCTTGGCCCGGGATACGAAACGATTGGATAAGACTGTCGCCTGGTTTAGAGTGCGAACTGGCCTGCACAACCTGGCGGGGTGCCAACCGGCAAGTACGGCTGCAGTACTTTTTACCAGCGGCTCTGAAAGTCTGCCCAAGGCTGTGCCGCTAAGTCACCAAAACCTGCTGACCAACCTACGCGACACCATCCCCAACATGCAACTCACTGCCGACGACCGCCTGCTGGGAATTTTACCTCCCTTCCACTCCTTTGGCCTGACCGGCACAGTACTCGCACCGTTGCTCACCGGGTTATCGGTTGCCTACCACCCCAACCCGACCGAAGCTGCCACGCTTTCGTCTATGGTGAAGACGTATGCCGCAACGATGATGTTTTCTACCCCAACCTTTCTGAAGAACATCCTGCGTGCTGCCGAAGATGGTCAACTCGACACCCTTCGCAGGGTATTTACCGGAGCGGAAAAATGTCCGGAAACCTTGTTCAGACAAGTGTCGCAATCACTACCACACCTCACCGTGCTCGAAGGATACGGTATTACGGAATGCGCACCCGTGGTGGCCATGAATACAGACGAAAACAACAAGCGTGGAAGTATCGGGCGACCAGTCCCCTCACTGAATCATGTACTTGTCAGCACGGAAGGTGATGCCAAGACGGTTCCGCTTGGCTCTCCGGGGATGTTACTGCTGCGCGGCCCGAGCATCATGGACGGCTATCTTGCATTCGATGGAAAAACACCCTTTGTCACCTGGGAGGGACAAGACTGGTATAAAACCGGAGACCTTGTGACTGAAGACTCAGATGGATTCCTCACTTTTGTCGGGCGCATGAAGCGGTTCGTGAAAATTGGTGGAGAAATGATTAGCCTGCCGGCTATTGAATCCGTACTGGAGGAACATTATGTCACGGAGGAAGATGAGGGACCGGTGCTTGCTGTTGGTGCCAACGATAACACTTCTGAATTGATATTGTTTACCATCGGGAACATTGATCGAAACGAGGCAAACAACCATCTTCGTGATGCCGGTCTAAGTGCTCTTCACAATATTCGCCGGGTGACGCAATTGAAAACCATCCCCATCCTCGGCACCGGTAAAATCGATTACCGGGCATTGAAGGCCATGATAGACCCATAAAATGGAATTCATGTCCTGGTCGACTGCACCGTTCCAACTATACCGTGAAGAACTTGGAGTAACGAGACACCTAATTCCGTTCTGCCACCACATTGTACTTATGGAAAGAACGTGTTTAAGACGGGGAACATGACAATAGAATCCAGAGCGTGCCCTGGAGATCCAACGGGCCGTCAATGGTTCTTAACGACGCCTGCTTACTATCACCAACATACTTATCGCGAAAAGTGACAAGGTTGCAGGTTCGGGGACTGACATGTTCTGTTCGGTGTCTTGCATCCCTTGTATATCTGACAGGCTGCTACTGCTCCAGTAAGCGCCAAGAATACCAAGATCAGCTATGTCTACTGCTCCATCGCCATTGAAGTCGCCATCGGGAAGCATGACGCCTGCCATACCATAGTTGGCGCCCAAAATACCCAGGTCCGCCACGTCGATAACACCGTCACCATTTGCATCACCCAACAGCAGGTCAATGGCGGTCACCCACAGTGGTTCGTCCATAACCAAGAGTTCATCGGGAAAAACTCCTGTGGTTCCCGACAGAACGGCACCGCTTTGAAGACCTATGACCTGGATACGTCCGGAAAAAATTGATTCCAAATCGACAGCTACTGGCGCCATTCCATCGTTGTAGAGCAACACGGCATCGCTACCATCCCGTTCCAGTTGAAATGCTGTTACGTCCGCCAGATCCAGATCACTATGCCAAAGATAGCCCTGCATTTCCCTGGCAACCGGCCGCAACCAGGGATACGTGGTCCAGTCCTCCACAATAAGCGAGTCAAATGTAAAAGAAGAGACACCGGGGTTTTCAGCCTCCCAGCTTAAATATACATCAGCCACATCCAGATGGGTTGCATACTGCAACACGGACGCACCATTTGGTTCTATGCGGTTACGAAAGTGGGTTTCTATCCAAGGAAGCATCTCAAGCAAGGCCAAACGTGACACACTTGATGGCTCATAATCCTTTGCATGACTCCCCCATCCCCATGTCCAGACTTTGGAATCGGCATCGGTATGATTCGCATGGCGCCAATTTAAATAGATTTGCAATAGTTGCCTCTTCATGGAGGCGGATCGCATGTCTTGCAGGGTGCCGTGATGAATAGTTTCGTAGCCAATCACAGGACCTGAAGGAACCTGTACAAAAGAAGCGATCAAATCCTCTCCCAGATAGTTTTCCGCCGATGGACGGTAGGGATGCCAGATATGGTGGCCGAAGTAACCGTAGTAGTCTTCCTCTGGGCCAGGCTCACGGACATCAAGGCCAAACTCCGTCATCAGTTGATGGTAATCGCTCTCATCTTGTGGGGAGTGCGCGCCTTTTATTCGGTTGATGTCATTGATGTCAGCGGCGACAGGTGGGTCGAGTGCGAGTGCTTTTTGGATTCCAGCGTCTACCCAGTTGATGTTGTCCTCCCACTGCTTGCGCACCTCGGGTAGTAATGCACCGGATTCCATAGATGGCCAGTTGAAGGAGCTTGCACGAAATTCCTTATGGTGATGGGATCCGATTTGACCGCCAGTTTCGTACATCCGTCTCACCAGCACGGTACCATCGCCAGGCGGCTCCTCGGATACCACCCGCTCCATGTACCAGCCACCGGACAAAAATGACATGGGAATGGCATGTGGTTCGGTCTGATCAAGGACCCACTGCATCCACTCGGTTCGTTCTTGAAAAGCGCCAGCCTTGCCCGCCTCGGGAAAACCATTGTTCACAGGATCTACGTGAAGATCGAATGTCAGGAGGATGGGGGCCTGATCCGACCACGCAATGACATCAAAAACGAAAACCAGGAGCAGGACAAGCAATAATACCTGCCACTTATAAACTTGCCCGGAAAAGCCTGCCCGCCTGCATTCCCACCTCGAACTTAAACGTCCCATCTTATATTCCCCTTCTCCTTACCTTAGATAGCCTGCCATGAAAAATATATTTTACATCAAATTTCAGAAAAACTAGATATTTCCAACACATTTTTCACTCACAAGCGACCAGTCAGCAACCGGCTTCTCGAGCCATTCATCTTTACTTGTAATTCACATGGCCCCCTGTTCAAGATTGGTATTAGCGCCTTGCACCTTTTCGTAGAGATCGCATCGTCTTGCGCCACCGCAGGAGCATCTCTTTTTTCTGCCACTTAAGATACCCGCGTTCAACCACACGCGCCGCCTTGGTGGAAGGTTGGATAGGAATGTCAACGACGGCTGTCGTGATTTTATCATTGCCCCATTGATAAGCAGCCACCTCACCCTTAGAGACAATCACGTTGACTCCCACGTTCGCTTCGACAATAGGCACACCATTTTCCCTGGCACGCGCCAGAACCGTTTCATTCTGCTCCTTTTTCTTCGAACCATAGGCGCAGATCAATAACATCTGTGCACCATCGAGCACCAGCGCCCGAGCAATGTTTGGGTTCCATCGATCATTGCAGATCAGAAATCCCACCCGGCCAAATGGAGTGTTGAACGCACGTAACTTTTC
>CAUZAW010000046.1:0-14340 GCA_963577735.1 Phycisphaerae bacterium
TGAAGCCCAGACGTATCGTCAGGTGCTGTCTGAGCATTTTTCGCAGCACCTGTCGGCACTGTGCAAGGGGTTGTAGGGTTATCGGTCGGTGGTTGACGATAACCCCGGTTGGCAGTAACATTTAGCAATGCTTCCATGCCAACGTCAGACTCGAACTCAAGGTCGAAAGCGGCGCAGCCACGATGCCCTTCCCTCTGTGACCGCGGCGCGATGCCCCAACTGTGGCAGTCCCAAACTACCACACGCGGCGTGCGGCGATTGTGGTTATGTACGGCCCGGGCTGAAGTTGCAATTGTCCAAGGAAGACTAGCCAGGGAAATCTAGTGCGTATCGCAATCGACGTCATGGGTGGCGATCATGCCCCGAACGCGATCGTGGCAGGGTGTCTCGACGCGGTCGACTTATTGGGTGATGATGACCAATTGGTGCTCGTCGGCGACCCACAGATCATTGAGGAATTGATCTGTGAGCGGGGGATTGATACAGCCGGTCGCATCGAGATCGAACCCACTACGCAAGTTATTGAGATGGGCGAATCGCCGGTCATGGCGCTGCGCACGAAGACGGACAGTTCAATCGTACGGCTGGCCCAGCTTGGTGGGATTCGCCATAGTGGCGACAAGCACTGCCAGGTAATTATCAGTGCGGGTAATACCGGCGCGTGTGTGGCGGCGGCGCAGATGGCCATGCGAAGGTTGCCAGGTGTCAACCGCCCTGGTGTTGCGGTTACTTTGCCAACGTTCTATGGACCGATCATTGTCTGTGATGCTGGTGCCAACCTCGATCCCAAGCCACACCACCTGCACCAGTACGGGCACATGGCCGCCACTTACGCGCGGCGGGTGATTGGCATTGAAACCCCACGGGTGTCGCTGCTTTCAATTGGCGGCGAGGAAGGCAAGGGCAACGCCCTTGTACGCGACACGCACAAACTGATGCAGACCGACGAATTGCTGAACTACATCGGCTATGTCGAGGGGCGCGACCTGTTCGACGGCAAGGCGGACGTGGTGGTGACGGAAGGGTTTACCGGCAATGTGGTTTTGAAACTGGCTGAGGGGCTGGCGGCCGGCCTGTTCCGTACAATTGCGGCTGAGATTATTGAGGTTGACCCGCAGTTGGCGGTGAAGTTTGAGCCGGTGGTCAAACGTATTTATCAGAAGCACGATTACCATGAATACGGCGGCGCTCCACTTCTGGGGGCTAATGGGATATGTATGATCTGTCACGGTTCGAGCGAGGCCCGTACGATCAGGGCGGCGATTCACAACGCGATCAAGTATGCGAAGTTGGACGTGAACGAGGGTATCGTTGAGGTGTTGGACAAAGCCGACCCCGTGGCCAGTTGATAAGAGGAAGCGCAGGATGAACCGGGCACATAATGCAAGCCAAGGCGATCGCGGCGTATGCATCTCGGGTACGGGGATGGCCATGCCGCCACGGGTGATGACCAATGACGAGTTGGCGGGTTTGGTCGATACCACCGACCAGTGGATCACGCAACGTACGGGGATCAAGCAGCGGCGGATCGTAGCGCAAGGCGGTAGCGTGTACAAGTTGGCGACCTCGGCCGTGCATCAGGCACTTGCCAACGCGAAACTGGAGGGCAGTGATATCGACCTGGTGATCTGCGCCACGATCACGCCGGACATGTGTTGCCCGTCCACAGCGGCGCGGGTGGCTGCGGAAATTGGGGCGGTGCCGGCAGGAGCGATGGACTTAAGCGCTGCCTGCAGTGGGTTTGTTTATGGAATCAATGTGGCATCTAGCCTGATCCGAAGTGGGCACAATCGCCATGTGGCGGTCGTGGGTGTCGAGCAACTGAGCCAGATCACCGATTGGCAGGACCGGACCACCTGCATACTGTTCGGCGACGGAGCCGGTGCGGTAGTGCTCAGCGTTACTGATGATCCGCAGCAAGGTTGTCTTTACCAGAAAATGGCCAGCAACGGTGAAAAATGGGACATGCTTTATTGTCCGCGTAGCGAGGTGGACTTGCCGGTGGACAGCAGCGGTTTTTCGGGAAAGTTCAACACTCTGCAAATGAACGGCAGGGAAGTGTACAAATTTGCGGTGGCCAAACTCCAGGAAACGATTGACGATGCGCTGGAGGCCTGCGGGCTCAAGGCTGATGACCTGGCGATGGTGCTGGCTCACCAGTCGAATCGGCGCATACTCGAGTCAGCGCGACAACGCATGGGGTTGGACGAAAACAAGTTCTACATAAACATTGATCAATACGGCAATACGTCGGCGGCCAGCGTGCCCATATGCCTGCACGAGATTTGTGAAAGGGGCAGGTTCAAACCCGGCGACCTGGTGCTGTTTGTGGGGATCGGTGGAGGTTTGACTTGGGCCAGTTGCATGTGGAGATGGTAGCGGCGGTGCCTCGGATGAAACGACGATGAACGAAACGTGCGACAACAAATGGATCGTGCTCTGCCCCGGTCAAGGCGCGCAGGAGGTGGGCATGGGCAAGGACTGGGCCGTCCAGAGTCCCGCGGCCCGGCAGGTTTACAAAAGTGCAGATGACATACTGGGTTTTGAACTGAGCCAGGTTTGTTTCGAAGGCCCGGCCGAACGTTTGAACCGTACGGAAATTGCCCAAAGTGCAATCTACGTTACCTCGGTTGCATGCCACGCGGCCCTGGCTGAATCAGGCCATGCCTGTTCAATTTCAGCTGTCGCGGGCCTGAGCCTTGGTGAATTCACCGCGCTTCACCTGGCCGGGGCGTTCGATTTTGAAAGCGGGCTGAGGCTGGTGCGATTGCGTGGCCAGGCCATGCAAGATGCCGGTGATGCGGTGACCGGCGGCAGCGGCATGGTCGTGCTGGTCGGGGCAGACGAATCACAGGCCCAAGAGGTGTGTCAGCAGGCCCGCAACGGCGACGGGCAATGCGTGTTGGTGCCTGCCAATTTCAACTGTCCAGGCCAGGTCGTGGTCAGTGGCAGCCAGGCTGCGTGTGGCCGTGCGCTGGAGATTGCCGGAAACCTGGGTTTGCGGGCCACGGCCTTGGCGGTCAGCGGCGCGTTTCACAGCCCGCTGATGCAGCCGGCAGCGGATCGCTTGGCCGAGGCTTTGGAGCACACGTCATGGCAGGCGCCCAGTGTTCCGGTGGCGTCCAACGTCACGGCGAGGATGCATGACAGCGACAGTGAGTTGATCAAACGCCGACTGGTGGAGCAGTTGACCCGGCCGGTGCGCTGGTCGGACTCGATGCAATGGATGATCGGTAACCTAGAGGGGCAGTTCGTGGAACTGGCTCCGGGGAAGGTGCTGTCGGGGTTGATGCGGCGCATTGATCGTAAGACCAAGATCGTCAATTATGCGAGGTTGCAGACATGAAGTGGAGTCGATTCGTCAGTCTGTTGACGATCCTTGCGTTGTTAGACGGTACTGCCGGGCTAATTGACCTTGGCCATGTGTCGAAGAAAACCATTAAGCAAATGAAGGGTACAGATGAGTAGCAGCGATAATCAGGCACGCGTGGCCATTGTCAGTGGGGCGTCGCGAGGCATTGGCGCGGCCATTGCCGAGGCGTTGGCGAGCCATGGTCGGCACGTGGTGCTGGTGGCACGTGACAAGCAAAAGCTTGACGGGACGCGGCAACGGATCGAGTCCAAGGGCGGGTCGGCCTCGGTCAGTGCTTGTGACGTCAGTGATCAGCAAGCGCTGGAGGCGGTGATTGAGGCCGTGGCCAGCGAGCACAAACGCCTGGACATCTTGGTCAATAATGCCGGGATTACCCGCGACAACCTACTGCTTCGAATGACCGACTCCGAGTTCGACGAGGTGGTTATGGTCAACCTTCGCTCGGTATTCGTGGCGTGCCGTGCGGCTCTGCGTCCAATGATGCGGGGCAAGTGGGGCAGGATCATTAATATCAGTTCGGTTGCCGGGGTAGTCGGCAACGCGGGGCAGGCTAATTACGCGGCCTCGAAGGCGGCCCTGCTGGGATTTACCAAGAGCGTGGCCAAGGAAATGGGTGGCAAGGCGATCACCGCCAATATTGTGGCTCCGGGGTTCGTGGAAACGGATATGACCAGTGGCCTGAGCGACCAGGTCAAGGACCATGCAAGGCAAATGACGTCACTTGGTCGATTCGGACAACCGCAGGAGATAGCGTCAGCGGTAGCTTACCTAGCCAGCGAGGACGGCGGGTATATCACCGGACAGGTCCTGTGCGTTGATGGTGGTATGACCATGACATAGAAAGTAGCGTCCGGTAAAATAGATCAGGTTGCAGAACCCAACAACATGACTATAGTTCCCACAAATTGGGTGGATTAACTTTTAAGCCACGGGTCAAGTAAGAATACGGAGACGTGCAAATGGATCAAGCTGAAATCCAAGAAAAAGTTGTTTCAATCGTCGCTGAACAGATGGGTGTCGACAAGGGCGAATTGAGCCGGGAGACGCACTTTGTCAACGACTTGAATGCCGATAGCTTGGACACTGTTGAGTTGGCGATGGAGTTTGAGGACGCATTTGAAACCTCGATTCCAGACGAGGATGCCGAAAAGATCCAAACCATCGGTGCCGCGATCGACTACATTGACGGCCATCTCGAATCGACTGAAGACTAGGTGACGGTCAGCCGCAGGCGGGGCATGTGGAGCCTAGCTAGGGTGTTTGCAGGTGGTGCGTGTGCTACCCAAGCAAAAGGGCGAGCTTGGTGTGGGCCGCGTGAGCATGACGAGAACTGCCCAATGAACCGACGACGCGTGGTGATTACCGGTCTGGGTTGGGTGACCAGTCTGGGGCTGGCGGTCAATGAAGTTTTTGACAAGCTGGTCGCAGGTCAAAGTGGCATTGCTCCGCTTACTCGCTTTGACACATCAGAGTTTGCCACCAAATTCGGCGGCGAAATCGAAGGCTGGGAGGGGGGGCCATACCTGGGAAAACGAGAAGCAAGGCGGATGGACCGCTTTGCTCAATTTGCTGTCAACGCGGCCATTGACGCGGTCAAAGATAGCGGGCTGGACTTGGGCAAGGAAAACCCTTGGCGGTGCGGTTCGATCATCGGCTCGGGCGTGGGTGGCATCGAAGAGTTTGCAGATGGGCATGAAAAACTGATGACCAAGGGACCTAACCGGGTCAGCCCGTTTATGGTGCCCAAGCTGATGTGCAATGCCGCCTCGGGAAATGTCTCGATCCACTTTGGTTTGAAAGGCCCCAACTCGGCAGTGGCCACTGCCTGTGCCAGTGCGGGGCACGCGATCAGTGACGCGATGAACGAGATCCGCTATGACCTGGCGGACATCATGGTCACAGGCGGCTCGGAAGCGGCGCTCACCCCATTGGGCTTGGCGTCTTTTGTGGCGCTCAAGGCCTTGTCCACGCGTAATGATGACCCCACCGGAGCCTCGCGGCCTTTTGATGCCGAGCGTGACGGGTTCATCCTGGCCGAGGGCGCGGGGATTATCGTCTTGGAGGAATACGAACACGCCAAATCACGGGGGGCGCGGGTCTATGCAGAACTGCTGGGCCACGGCCAATCAGCCGACGGTTCGCACATCACTGCCCCGGACGAGCAGGGCCGTGGGGCAGCCTTCGCCATGGAGATGGCCCTGAAAGACGCCATGGTTAATACCAGCGACCTCAACTACATCAATGCCCACGGCACCAGCACACCCATGGGCGACTTGGCAGAGACGCGGGCGGTCAAGATCCTGTTTGGCGACCATGCGGGTAGGATCCCCATCAGCTCGACCAAGAGCATGACCGGTCATCTACTGGGCGCCTCCGGCGGCGTCGAGGCAATTATCACCGCCAAGACGATCGTCACGGGCCAGATCCCACCGACGATCAACATGGAAAATCACGACCCCGAATGCGACTTGGACTACGTGCCCAACAACGCTCGCCAGGCCGACATTCACACCGCCATGAGCAACTCGTTCGGGTTCGGCGGGCACAACGTGAGCCTCGTGATGGCCCGAATCTAGTGTCGAGCGAACGGTGCAAATCACTGAGTTGCTGCTGGTGGGCGGTGGTACAATAGAACGCCATGACCGAGACTGGCGATCAGCGAATTGAATGTCCCCAGTGCGGCAAGCAGTATCGCTGGAAACCGCAGTTGGCAGGCAAGAAGGTGCGCTGCAAGTGCAGTGCGGTGATTACGGTGCCAACCGAGGAACAGACGTACGACCTTGATCTTGGCAACAGCGATTCAGGCGAGGCGGCGGCAGCGCAAGGTAAAACCGGTGCTCAGCAGCCTTGTCCATCCTGCGGGGTGCAAGTACCGGCCATCGCGGTGATCTGCGTATCCTGCGGTTTTAACCTTGCGACCGGTGGCCAAATGGAAACCCAAGTTGGCCGAGCTGTCAAGCAAAGCGAAAAGCGTAGCAAGGTATACGCCGGATCGCACGATGGTTTCTTTGGTCGCCTTGGTCGAAGTTGGCAGTTTGCCAAGATTTCTTACGGTATTCTCTGGGATTTCAAGTACCTAGTGATTTTTCCGGTGCTCTCTAGCATTGCAGCGACCTTGGTGCTGGCCAGCTTTATTCTTCCTGCCTGGGGCATGGGGACCATGGACCAGTTCATGGGCTTGCTAGACGACGATAAACGGGTTGAACAGGTCAGCCCGCTCGTATACGTGCTGGTGTTTCTGTTTTACTTTTGCAGTTATTTTGTCATAGCGTTTTTCAATACATCCCTGACGGCTTGCGCGCTTAAGGTTTGCGCTGGAGAATCGCCCAGCATTGGTTACGGGTTGGGCATTGCGGCCAAGCGTCTGCCGCAGATTGCAGGTTGGTCACTGGTCTCGGCCACCGTGGGACTGATTTTGAAAATAATCGAGAACTCCAATAAAAAAGTGGGGGCGATTGTCGCAGCGATCCTCGGCACGGGATGGACCGTGCTGACTTATTTCGTGATCCCTGTTCTCGCCGTGGAGGGCGTTGGCCCCATGAAGGCGGTCAAGCAATCAGTCACGACGCTGCGGTCATCGTGGGGCGAGATGGTGCTGGGTAATTTCTCAATGAGAGTGCTGTCGATTCTGGTCATGCTGCCGTTGTACCTCGCGCTGGGGGCGTTAATATTCCTGATGATGAGTATGGGCCAGGCGGCGATGGCGGTAATCATGGTGGTGATATTCGTGATTGTTGTCATTCTGTCCGCTGCGGCCATGAGCGCGGCGGATACAGTTTTCTGCGCCCTGCTTTACAACTACGCCACCGGGCAGATCATTCCCGAGGAAGTGGATGAGTCGTTGTTCGCTGCGGCGTTTGCAGCCAAGGGCGGTTGAATTGCAGGGGGCCTTGCTTGATCAGCCTACGCTTCCTCTTTGTCTGCGGTGCAACAGTAAAGAGAAGGCAGGCAACCGGTCGATGGCATTAATTCGACCTTTACTTGGCCAAGGCCTATTATTAGCCGTTGAACAATGTAACTGGGCCATGCCGCCACGGCCGGCGTATGCCTGAGCCTGTTTGGCATTGCCTGCATCACGAGCATCATCATGAGCGACACACTTGCGCTGTTTACGGGGGGTATCGGCTGGCAGGAAATTCTACTGTTTGCGGTGGTGGCCCTGTTGATCTTTGGCAAGCGTTTACCTGAGGTGGGCAAGAGCCTAGGTAAAGGGATCGTCGAGTTTAAGAAAGGGCTGGCGGGCATAGAGGATGATATTGACAACACGCCCGTTGATACCCCGCAGCAAAAGCCGCAACTTGACGCCAACAACTCGGCGCAGGCCACGGATACGCAACAGCCTGCCGAGTCTTCGCGTACCGATCAGACTTGACCGTCGCCAACTGCGATTATAGTGATGTCCGTTTTTGTTCGACGGGCGATTAGCTCAGTTGGCTAGAGCGCTCGCCTCACACGCGAGAGGTCACTGGTTCAAGTCCAGTATCGCCCATCATAGACGGTTCCTTGCATCTCGCAGGGAACCGTTTTTTCTTGCAAACTACTGAAACGCGGTGGTTTAATGCTGGAAGATCGATTAGCGACTTCGACTGCTTGCGACGCCTTTCGGACACCTTCTGCACCGCAATATGCAGCGCGCTGCATATCAGCTATGGCCTCGCCGAAATGATCGTCGGTGACTTGCAGATAGTGGCGTTCGGCGACGCGATCGTCATGTCCGATCCACGCTTGCACGACGTGGCTGGGAAAGCGGTCACGCTGCAAGTAACCCGCCGCCTGCGGCACACCATCAGCACGCAACGGCCAGCAGCGACACCGTCGTGGGTGAGGCTTGGAGTCTAGGCCACGGCATTATTGATGGACATGCTTCTAGTAGTGAGAGTGGAGTTCCGGGTGATAGTGGGGATCGTCTGCATCGAGATCGCGCGCCAGGGATAGTGGAGCGCATCACGACGTGACCTCTACCTATACAGCTACATCGCCGTTCCCCCAGCGACGGGGACTGATGCCTTCGGCGTTGCGCGCCATGCCGTCCGGCCTGTTGGGCAGGTCGAACTCGATGTTCCGGGTGTTCAGACTGCGAAAGAACGGCTTGATCTTGTCCGGTAGCTTGGCGATCTGCTCCCGATCACGATCTTCCACGTCATCGATCGGCCCCGCCCAAGCCGGGCGGTAGGCGATAGCGAGCATGCGGCGCGGCCGGTCGCTGTGGTTGGGATAATTACCGTGGAAGACCTTCTGATTGATGATGGCGGCCGTCCCCGCTTTGCAGGTGACCATGACCTCGTCTGGATGACTCAGAAGCCGACCGTAGGGACTCCCGTCCCGGTGCATGGACAGATGCGAGCGCGGGATGACCTTCAACGGTGAACAGTCCGGCGTCAGGTCGTCGAGGTAGTAGAGGACGCGCCCCAGGATGGGCGAGCTCGCTTGCACTCCGAAAATCTTGGAGCCGTACGGCTGTGAATCGGTGTGGATGGCGATGCCGGGGTGCCCCGGATCGGAGGTCCCCATACCGATCGACGTGCAAATCAGTTCGTCGCCGAATAGTTCGGTCAGGAACTCGGTGACCGGCGGATGGGCGATCAGGTCCGTGGCCACGGGGCAGTCCTTCATCCAGATGTCGGAGCAGCCCCTTTTGGCCGGTGAGTAGTCCGTTGCCTCCAGCGGCAGGGGGGCAAACTCCTCGTGCAACGCCGAGATCACGTCCGCTGACAACAGGTCGGGTATGACGACGAAGCCCTCAAGCTCGATGGAGCAGATCTGCTCCGCCCGGGTCAGGCTGCCCCAGTCGGTGTCATCAATCTTGGCGTCGGCGATCTCTTCCAAGGTATTCGTGAATGACTTATCCATTGCAGCCATGCCCCTCAATATGATTTCTTGATGTACCTCTGATGATAGCCCGAGCCCCTTCCCTCGTAAAATTAATGGGATACAATCCGGTTTTTACGACACGAGGAAGAAGATGACGCATGCCCCGGCCATTGATCACACGGAATCGCTGATCGCCGACGCACGCGAGCTGGCTGGACAGTTACGCGACGATCGTGATCGGCCGGAGTATCACTTCGTTGCGCCTTGGGGCGCGATGAAGGACATCAACGGCCTGATCTTTTACAAAGGCCGGTTCCACCTGTTCTATCAGCACAATCCGCGGGGCGGTTACTGGGAAAATATTACGTGGATGTCGTGGGGGCATGCTTCGAGTGTGGACATGGTGCATTGGATCCATCATCCGATGGCGCTTGAGCCGCAAGCCGGCGGGCCGGACGAAGAGATGTGTGCCAGCGGCGTGGCGTTGCTGGATAAGCAGGGTGTGCCGACGTTGGTGTATCTGGGGCTCCCGGGGGGCATCTGCTTGGCGCAAAGTCACGATGATCTTCTGATCCATTGGGATCGGCTGGCGGCCAATCCCGTCATTCGCCGGCCACAGGAGGGGGATCCGGAGTTTGAAAAGTATGTCGGGCACGATACGTGCGTGTGGTTGGGCGGCGATACGTATTACGCGATGGTGGGCAACAAGATTCCTGACCGCGAGGGAGATGGGGCGGCGCTGTTCCGCTCGGACGACATGGTGAACTGGCAGTACGTTGGCCCGTTCTACGACAGCGATCGGCGGTGGACGTACGACCACGAAGACTGTGCGGTGCCCGACTTCTTTGAGCTGGACGGTCGGCACATGCTGGTGTTTTGCAGCCATCGCCTAGGCAGCCAGTATTACCTGGGACGGCTTTCGGGCGAGCGATTTGAGCTGGAGGATCACGGGCGTATGAGCTGGTCGGGCGGTCACCTGGGGGGACCACAGACGATGCTGGACGGCCGGGGCCGACGCCTTTACTTCGACTGGATTCGTGAGACGCGCGGCGTGCAGCGAGAACGCGTCTCGGGCCATTGCGGGGCCATGACCCTGCCGCGTGTCCTGTCGCTCAATTCGGTTGGACAGCTGCGCATCGAACCGGCGCCCGAGTTCGAAGTCCTCCGAATGAACCACAAGGAAGTCGGTCCGATCTATCTGTCGGCCGATAGCGAACAGCCACTGACCGACATTCGTGGCGACTGTATGGAGCTGTTCATTGAATTTCAGCCGCGCGGCGCCAAACAGTTTGGCATCAAGGTTCGCTGTTCACCCGACGGTCAGGAGAAGACGCCCATCATCTTTGATACCGCTGATCACACGATGACGATCGATGTCAGCCGCTCCACGCTGGACCCATCGATCGTCTACTACTGTTACCGGCACTACGAATCGCCTCCCGTTCGGCCGGAGCTGGAGGTGACGACGACGTTCCAACAGGCTCCGTTCACGCTGGCCGACGACGAAACGCTCACCTTGCGAATCTTCCTGGACCGTTCGGTGCTGGAGGTCTTCGCCAATGCCCGCCAATGTATGACCCAGCGCCTCCACCCCACGCGACTCGACAGCAACGACATCATCCTCTTCACTCACGGAGGAGACATGACCGTTAAATCCCTCCAAGCGTGGGACATGGCACCTGCGCATTAAGAGCCAACGCGGTCAATGCGCAGCTACGGCAGTTCCCATCGCACAACTTCGCACACCGAATGCGGAGCGTCATCGGGGTAAGCGTTGGCCGCATAACACGTCAAGAGGCTGCCGTCGTTGAGCTGAAGCGTCGCTGGCCACCCATTGTTGGTGGGCCAAAAGGCTGCGCAGGACAGTTGGAACGGGTGGTCGACGTCCCAGGTCGCGCCGTGGTCATCACTGACAATCGCACAGACGCCGAACGGCAGGTGATAGTTAACATAGGTCGCCAACAGCCGCCCATCCGCCAGTGGCAGCAAGTTGGCGTGCACCTCGGCGGTCCGGGTCAGTGGTTGCGGGGCTGACCAGGTCGCACCGTCGTCGTCGGACGCGGCCAGGACCGTGTCCGCAAAGGCATGGCCCCGTTCGCCGGGCCCCATGTCACTCCCGAGCGCCGGTGGCAGATTATGCCTCATGGCGGCCAGCAGGCGCCCGTCTGTAAGTCGAGCCACGCTGACCTCGCTGATACGGGACTGAATGTCAGGGTCCCAGGAGACTTGGCCGTCTGATTGCTGCCATGTCATCCCATGGTCGGTCGATCGGCAGAGTATCAGCTGATCGGGCGTCTCGGCGGCGGAGAGAAAAAGCAGTGTCCCGTCGTCTTCGACCAGAACGTTTCTCGGGTACGCACACGAGTCCAACTCGCACAGGTTCCAAGTGTGACCGCCATCGATGGATCGCGCCGCGATGACGCCGTCAAGCCGAACGCCAGGCTGAAACTCCGCGTTCTGCGCGGTCAGGAGCAGAGCGCCGTCCGCCGTGGTCGTCAGGCTGGGCTCCTTCGCCTCGTATCCGGGAATCGCGATCTGCCGCCAGCTTTGACCCTCGTCGCCTGATTCATAAACGACGATGTCCCACGTGCGTCCGTCCAGACCAGGATCGCGGCAGACGGCCAGAGCCAAAATGCCGTCGTCGCGGAGGGCCATGCCGGCTTTGTAGTTGCCGCGATCGCCCACGCGCGTGCGCACGGCCGGATGCGATCGATCGAGTCGAGAAACACGCTGCAGATCCTGTCCGGTGTACCCGGTAATACCGCCAGCGCTCTTCGAGTAGTCGTAGCCGCTGAGCAGCGCGGCATTGCGCTGGCGATCAACGGCGGTCTGCCCGCCCGGGACGGGATCTTCGAAGTTGGCAGTCATTCCGGTCTCAAGCCCCCGTGGTACGGGATTCGGTCCTGGTAGCTGAAGGGTTAGGCTCATGCGCCACGAGAAATTTCCGTGCGCTTGTTCCATAGCACCGGGTGGTCCCAGTCGGTATCGACACCGCCGAAACCGTACCAGTTGCCGTTGTATATGTAGCTTGAGCCGGTCCACCCGAAAATATTGTAGGTTCCGCCAATGCTGAAAGGATCGAGCGGATTGCCCACATCCGACGGACACTCCCAGCCCTTGGGCTGGCTGTACCTGGCCAACTTCCGGCGGCCCGCCACGTTGGTTTTTACCGAGTCATCGTTGCCGCCAATGTACCACTGGTTCCACGCGACTCTGCTGCTCATGTTGGTATTGGGTGAATCGATCCCGCGGCTCGGTCTGTTGTAGGCGGGCAACATCGCATTGTTCTCAACGACATAGGAAAGCGAGGCTAGCGCCGCCTGCCGTAGATTGCTGCCACAGATCACCACCCGCACATTTTCCTTTGCCTTCTTGAGCGCCGGCAGCAGCATCGCGATCAATACTGCGATGATGGCGATGACGACGAGAAGTTCGATGAGCGTGAAAGCATTGCGGCTTACGTGGGGCATGGCAGAACCTTATTTGTAGCACATTTTAGCTCGTACGGCCGTCGCCGGAAAGCCGACTCTTGGCATTTGCAGCGATGCAACAGCCCCCGAGTACACCTGCCAAGTACTATTACGCTGACAGTTCTTTGCTTTTTGCAGGGAACCGTTTTTTTCTCGAAAACTACTGAAAAGTAGTGGCTTAATGCTGGAAGATTGATTGGCGACTTCTGCTGCTTGCGATGGTTTGGCTTCCTTTTGGTCGGGACCTGAATCAACTCATTAGAGAAGGAGTTTGTGGTTACTAAAAGTCACTGTCGCCTCCAGATGGCCAGGGGGGAAACGGCTCGCCCTGAGACTATCGATTAGGGTCACGAATTTTTGCGGCGAAATACTTGTTGGTGATTACCGGATGCCGAGTGGCAGTTCTTGTTTTGCCCTAGCGCCGATATGGTGGCCTGCAGGTATCGACATAGGGTTTGTAGTTGCGGTGGGGCCTGATTGCTGATCACTCACACACGCAATACAATGGCTATCATTACCACGCGCGGAACCAGGCGATCCTTGAGCAGTTCGCGACGGCTTGGCTGCGCTCGGTAACAGGCAGGAACATGATAATGACCGACTATTCAGATCCGCTGGGGAAATATCCTTTTTATCCGGACCAGGACCAACTGTTGGTCACCCGTGGGGACGAGGTGGTAGACACGCTGCCTTGTCATCGCACGGCGATCGATCCACAAGCCGAGCCGTTCACCTCCCGCCACACCCATGGCCACATCGGCCGCACCAGCGACGGTACGCTTTACGTGGCCGTTGACAACGAATACAGCGTCCTGCTCGCTTCGGACGACGAGGGTGTGACCTGGTCGCGGATCAACGATGCCCCGCCCAACGGAGCGATAACGGTGCTGCAAGACGATTCGTTCATCGTGGCCGCTACCGAACAGAATGAGCAAGGCCGAATGCGCCTGTTTTTTCATCGCTCGACGGATCGGGGGCGCAGCTTTGACCGGATCGCCTCCATCGACCCGGCGCCGTTCCCCAACGTATTCGGCGACGGCAACATCCTTGAGTTGCAGGACGGCACGCTGCTTTGTCCCGCCCAGCACATGGACCAGTGCGATATCGAGCCGGAGAAGTTGAACCAGATGTACCTGGGAGCGTTGTGGATGCGCCGCGCCGCACAATACATGGTCCGATCCGACGACCAGGGCCAAACCTGGCAAAGCGGCTTGGACACGCACTTCTGGTCAGCGTTGCTGGACTCAAACCTGAACATTTTCGCGCTGGGCCCCCATGGGGGTAACCCCGGGCCCGGCGGCACGTTCCCCGGTTGCTGGGAAACCAACGTGAACCAGCTGCCCAACGGCAGGGTCATGGCGGTGTTGCGCTACTCGGGACCGCAGCAACCGTGGCATCATGACGTCGCCGAAGCCTGGAACGCCGGCGATCCCGACATCCACGGCCGCATGTTTCGCACGGTTGTACTCAGCGATTCTGATGACGGCGGCATCACCTGGCAGCCGATGCGCCCCGTCGCCGATGCCAACGGCCGGGCGATGTTGCAGATGAACGATACCAACGGCCACGTGGTGAGCCTGCCGGACGGTCGGCTGCTGCTGGTCTACGTGCGTCGCGATCCCAACGACGCGATGCAACTGATGGCATTGCTCAGCGACGATGACGGGCAGAGCTGGCAGCCCGACA
>CAUZAW010000047.1:0-14281 GCA_963577735.1 Phycisphaerae bacterium
GCCCGCCATCTGCTTCACTTAGCCCAAAACTTATGAAGCAGTTGTGCTCCTGTGACAGGGCCATCATCGACTGCGTTGACAAGCCGTCCGGAATGGGTTCGGCAAGTTCGGACAGTCGGGGCGTATAGTCGCAAACGGTTCCTTCATGGAACATGATCCAGCGAGCTCCTTGCCGTACCGCTTCACGTCCGAGTTCAGTCATCTTGCACAAGTTGGCTTTCACCGATTCCGGCTTGGCGTCAAACTGCACCAGGGCGACACGTATGGTTCCCATTTCGTTCCTGTTTTTTCTGACCATCGCCAGCCGAAAGGGGTCAAGGCCGATACGCGAAAGAGTTTAACCTATATATAGCGGGGCTGGAGTATAATGCGATTATGAATGGCCGATGCGTTCGTGTGCTACTCGACGTACAACGCCTTGAGTTCGTGGAGAACGGCGATGTGGTATCTGAGTACTCCGTTTCCACCTCGGCATACGGACCAGGTGAGTTGGAGGGGAGCGAAAAGACCCCGCGAGGTCGCCACGAGGTCGCACAGAAGATCGGTGCCGGCGAGCCAAGGGCCGCTGTGTTTATCAACCGCAAAGCAACGGGCGAGATCTGCACGCCCCAACTCATGGAGTTGGACCCGACGCGAGACTGGATCCTCTCGCGAATTATCTGGCTGCGTGGTTTGGAGGAAGGACGGAACCAAGGTGGCTCCGTGGATACCCAGAGCCGCTACATATATATTCACGGAACACCAGAAGAAGACCGAATTGGTCAACCGGCATCGCACGGCTGTATCCGGATGCGAAACGATGACGTGATTGAGCTGTTCGAGTTGGTCAACCCAGGTACGCCCGTTGAGATCCTTGACATGCGGCCAGAGGTGGTCAATAGTGGAGTCAACGACGCGACCTACGAGTAGGCCATGAAAGAGTGCTTGACCAATCCCACGGCCCTCACCCGGCACCGCAATGCTTTTACTCTGGTCGAACTGCTGGTGGTCATCGCCATTATTGCGGTGCTGATCTCGCTGTTATTGCCGACGTTAAAAGAGGCTAGACGGACTGTCAGGGTCGTCACATGCTCCAGCAATCTGCATCAGATCGGCCTGGGGGTGTCCGTCTATGTGACGGATAATAACGGCCAGTATCCCACACCGGCGGCCAACTGGGGCTTGTACAGTGGCGGTATCGATCATCGTCAGAACTTCATTGATATTGGCGGTGGCAATACGAAAGTTTTTTTCTGTCCTCTGGAATCTACGGTGACGGCCTGGGAGATTGACCAGGGGTGTCCGTTCGATGATTACTTTTTGTACGCCGGTTGTGACCGGGCGGCAGTGCACTACATACCTTATTTCATCATGTTTGATGCACCGATATTTTTATGGCACCACTCGGGCAATCCTGACCGAAACGGCGACGGTGCCTCCGACCCGCCGTATGATCCCTATGAGTCCCGGTCGGTGATCATGGCGGATGAGAATGCCGACCAATACACGGGCCAATGGCAAAAGCCATATGGGCCGGCCCACAGCCCCAACGGTGGCCCGCCATTTCGCGAATCAAATGCGTTGTACGGTGACGGTCGCGTCGAGACGCACGGCGGGGAACTGGAGTACAGGGTCTATCGCGGTCCTCTTATCTGGTCCTATTGATATCCGAACGGGCTGACACCTCTGGTTAGCACGAGCGGCTTCTATATATAGTAGTCAGCCATAACTTCTACTTGATGGGAAACCAGTGAAGTGATTTGAGCATGCATACTAGAAATCGCGTGCAAATCACCAATAATCATGTAATTGGTTCGGCTGGGATGCTTTGGAGCTGAGCGATTTTACCATGCTGTGACTCTAATAAAACGGTATGGACCGTGAATATGGGTAAATAGGAATGGATAAATCAAAGCGGGCATTTACGCTGATCGAGTTGCTGGTGGTCGTCGCAATCATCGCGGTGTTGGTGTCCCTGCTGATGCCGGCGTTGGAGGCGGCCAATCGGCAGGCGGGCGTGACGCAATGCTCGGCGAATCTAAAGAGTTACTCGCTTGGCCTGTCCGTCTACGCGGTGGAGGATCGCTCCGGACTGTATCCCACGCATTCGATGGATACGTGGGGCTGGATATTGGCCATCTGGGCCAGTACCGGCAACTACTACCCATCAGCATTTCCCGACAGGGAAAAGTACATGGCGATGTTCACGGACATGGTTTGCGGTGGTAACCGCAAGATTCTCTGGTGCCCGCTGGAACGGTACTACTACAATCCCGTTTCTGATCCCAGTCTCTACTTTGGCGAGACGGACCCGAATTACCCCGAGCTTTGGTTCGATTCAAGGTTTGGTCTGCACTACATGGCCGGTTACATGCGGTTTGCCAATCTTCAGGCGGCCATGACCTGGGCCTATTCAGGTAACTCACAGACCAGCGGGCCACCGATGAGCATGGGCAGTGCCCAGGATGCGATCCTGGCAGATAAAACGGAAGTGAACTCCACTTCACAGACATATGTGGAGTCGCATATGGATTGGTCGCGTGTCAGCTGGGCCGATGCGGTTCGACTACGCAAGAGCAACAATGTCGCCTACAGTGACGGGCATGTTCAGACGCATGGCGGGCGAGCGTTTATAAGCGGCGGATGGCTGACCTGGGAGGGCGCACGTTACGTGCCATGGGTCGGGGGCGCTGAACGCATGATGTATTGATCACGGTGCGGTCGCAGGTTTTACAAGTAATATCCGGCGTCGGGCTCTGCCTCGCATCGGGCCGAACTTACCACAGGATATTTTCGCCATTGAGCCAGTCTTCTAGCGGTATTCGCTGGATGGCGCCATCGACGAAAAGAAAGTTTGCCGCCTTGGCGTGTCGCGGTTCCATCTGGTTGTACAGCCAGGGTCCGTAGTTCGATGTTCGATAAGTGTCTAGATTGTTGTCGCCGTCGAAATCGGATTGGAACGGCAGCCATGCAGGACTTTCAATGTAGGGCAGCGTCGCGTCGGCGGCCAGGAACTCCTGTGCGGCTATCTCGGTAATCCTTTTACTGCCATGCCCATTGTTTTCCGGCCCGTTTTCCGTTGGCCAGTACCCGAACGGCTTGGTGCCGTTGCCGGCATAATTGACGCCGTAGGAACCCACCGAGCCCCACGAACCCCATGTCACGAACTGGCTGTTGTAGGAGCCGACCTCGACCGGGCACGGCAAGTAATCCAAGCCAAAACGATCATATTTATCCTTGTCCAGGTAGTGGGCAATAAATTTGTGCCAGTCGCCTGGGCTAAGTGTGCCCATGATCGCCGGCGGCAGCAGGTTGTCATGGTCGTTGGTGTACATCGGCAAAACAACGCCCAATTGCCGCAGGTTGCTCGAGCACATGATGGCCCGGGCAGAATCCCTTCCAGAACGCAAGGCTGGCAGAAGAAGGGCCATCAATATCGCAATAATGCTGATGACCACAAGCAGTTCGATGAGGGTAAAGGCAGTCACCCCGCCCCTTGGGCAGGGGGTGACTTGTTGGTTCGATTGGCATGTATGGATCGCTGGATGCAATGGCGTATCTCGGCGTGTGATGGTTTGGCCCTCCGGTGCAGGGTGGCTGTTAGACTCCCTTGTCCTAGTCTTGGAATAACGATCGCCCAGCCAACCTTATTTCATTTGATCAGGTTGTTTTTCCAGATAATTTACTGGTAGTTGATCCGTTGCCAGCCTCAAGAGTTGCCTATTTTGTGCATCTTGCCTGTGCTTGCAGATCCGAGGGGATCTGCTGGCTCATTATGCCCTGGAAAGAATATTCCGGGTCCGAACGCCGGTCGTGGACGGTATTTTCCGGTGCTGATTAGGCGGGTTGGCCTTACAGCGACTGGCACAACCCGTCCCAATCGCCACCAAGGGTATTTTTTAATTGAAATAACTGGTCCAGCCGTGCTGTCGGGGGTAAGCTAACCGTGGCGAGTCTGGATTTTGAATCTGGGACGATAGCAGTGGAAAAAGCAGAAAGTCCATTATTTGGCCTGTTGGCACAATTCCATTAAGTCGCTTCGCCGGAAGGCGGTAAGGAAACTGGGGCAAGCTCCGTTTCTTGCCTGCCTGCTGTGCTTCGTCTTGCTGGCCGGTACCGCCCGGGCGTCCACGGTGCACCCGGAACTGGTAGAGGCCGATGTCACCGATCTCGACCTGATCTTCGAGATATCCAAGCTTCGCTCAGGGGCCGGACACGACTTCAGTTATTTCAGGGATTCTTTGCCCCCGGAAGTCATGACCGTGATAAACGGGATCGATAATTTCTTTGCTAATGACACGTCGGAACCTGAAAGCAGCATGAAGCATTACTACTCACCCTATGACTTGCACAAGCAAGAAAACGGTGACAACACGACAATTCCCGTCTATGCTCCTTTTGCGGGCACTATCACCCGTGTCATTGAGGAGGAGCGTGAGGTCGATCCCCCGCCCACTACTCCCATCGTAAACAAGCGTGTTGAAATAACCTCCAGTTCTGATTCCAACTACACTGCCGTGCTCTTTCACCTGAACCTTGATGATGCCTATCCCCAGACATGGAATGACTATCCCGAGATCCCAGGAATCTGGTCCCATCAGGCGGACGATACTACGTACAGCACACTGGCCGTTGGGGCGGGCGACTTTCTTGGCTATGCCGACATGCGTATGACGAATGATTTTGATGTTGCCGTGCTTTTCAATGAGACCGCCACGGATGACAAATGGGTCTCTCTGTTTGAACTGATGCCCGATTCGCTGTTTGCCGCTTACGAAGCACGTGGGGTCGATCGTGCGGACACCATTATCAGCAAGGCGTATCGAGAGGCCAATCCCATTACCTGGTGGGGCGGGCGAAATGATGACGATTGGATGACCCTTACCCCGGTACCGGAACCCGGTACTCTATCGCTGATCCTGGCCGCCTTAATGTGTATGAGACCCCGGCGACGGTCGCCATAGGAAACCGCGGTTCACTTCCGCTGCGACCGCGTGCGACCCCTGTTGTGCGTAGCTGCCAAGTCACCTGTTTGTACGCGACCCGGTTTTCTTTAAGTGTAGATACCAGTCCAAAGTTCCCAGGCGATCAAGGCCGGCAGGATCATGCAAGTCTGCTGTCGCTAGTGCCGATAATTGAATAAGGCCGGTTATCAAGGTACAGGAGCGTGATCATGAGCGTGCAGGGCACGGGTGTAGCCGCGGGCGTCGCTCAGACCGCGCAACTGGCGCAGCAGGTCGCTCAGCGGCGTGATAAGGAGCACACCCAGAGGGCTTCCGACGCCTCACGCCTTCAGGATCTGCTGGAAACCCATCTTCGTGCCTTGGAGGAAGGTGACGAATCCGATGCGCCTGCCCAAATGCGCATCGACGACCAATTGCCCGAGCACGAGGAGGCAGGTACGGAATCGCAGACATCAGAAAATCAACAGCACCAGGCGCCGGATGATCCGACGCTGCAAGACGGACTGCCCCAGGCGGACCCGTCAACCGTTCGGGACGTCGACCAGTTGTACCGCCATCTTGATATTCAGGCATAGGCGGCAATTTTACGAACTGGTAATTGCAAGACCATTACTGCTTTCGGTGCGCACCGGCTGTGTTAAGATACGCAGCACGTCATGACTATTGCGCTGATTATCTCGCTGACTATCGCCGTTGTCTTGTTGACCGTGGCCGTCGGTTTATGCATCTGGCTGGGGATAAGTAACCGTAATCTGCATCGCGACCAACAACTGCTTGGCGATCAGGCCAAGCAGGCCGAGTTGGACAGCCAGGAGACGGTCGCCAACTTGCGGGCCCAAGTCGCCGCACAGCAACAGGCGCAGAAGCAGGCCCACGACAGCTTTAAGGTTCTGGCCGAGGACGTGCTCAAGGTGTCGAAGGCCGATTTTCTGCAACTGGCCCAGAAGAGCTTCGAAGTTGAACAGGGCAAGGCTAAGCAGGAATTGGAAGTGCGCAAGCAGGCGGTAGAGTCGCTGGTCAAGCCTGTCCGCCAGGCACTGGAGGCTCATAACTTGACGGTGCAGGAAATTGAAAAGGGACGCCAGAAGGCAGACGGTGAATTGCAGAAACAATTGTCAATGCTGACTGACGGTCAAAAGTTGCTTCGAGATGAAACGGGCAACCTAGTGAACGCCCTACGCCGACCGGAGGTACGCGGCCGATGGGGTGAAATTCAACTTCGCCGTGTGGCTGAACTGGCGGGGATGATCGAACACTGCGATTTTAAAGAGCAGAAGACCTTGTCGGAGGGGTTGCGGCCGGACATGATCGTGCAACTCCCCGGCGAGTGCACGATTGTGATCGACGCCAAGACGCCGATAGACGCCTTTCTCGATGCTTTGAATGTTCGCGATGATGAAAATCGTTCTAAACAACTGCTTCAAAAGCACGTGCAGAATATCGAGAAACAGGTCACGGCCCTCAGCGACAAGCAATATCAAAACCAGTTCAAACGTTCGCCGGATTTCGTGGTTCTTTTTATCCCCGGCGAAAGCTTTCTGTCAGCGGCGATGGGCGTCAAGCCCACCCTGATCGACGCCGCGATGGAAAAGGGCATACTCATCGCCTCGCCGACGACCCTGATCTCACTGTTGAAAATGGCGGCGATGGGCTGGCGGGAACAGCAGATCACGGAGAACGCTCGCCGGATAAGCGACTTGGGGCGGGAGATGCACGATCGGGTTGCGACCGCCGTGGAGCACGTGGAGAAAATGAGAGAACATCTGAAAAAGGCGGTGGAATCCTACAACGATTTCGTCGGCTCGTTCGAGTCCCGCGTGGTCAGTTCGGCACGTAAGTTCAAGGAACTGGGCGTCGTCACGCCCAAGAAGCTGCCGAGTGATTTGCCGCAGGTAGAAATCACCACCCGGCAGCTCAAGCCGGTTGATATGGTTGAATCCGGCAACAAGGATTGACCGCAGCGGTTCTGTGCGTCAGATCATTTTCGGCAGTTCCCCGTCGACCTCGGGAAAGTACCGCCGGATCACCGAGCAGTCGAACTTTTTCAGGATACTGGCAGGCTCTTCTTGCTTGAGGAGAAACTCAAATATGCCGTGTACGACCTTTTCCGGCGCCACGCGGCCGTGGCACCACAGGTCGTAGTCGGACCAGTTCAACGTCACCTCGTATTGGTGAGTATGCCCATCATCGAAGACACGCACCAGATATGTCCACTGATTTTGACCTTCGGTTTCGGTGACTATGTCAATTTCCGCCATATCGCCAGGCTCCGGCATTAAGTAATAAGGATACCAGAGACCTACAAGCGTGGAGAATGGTCCGCTAGTTGGCTGCAAACCCGTTTCATTCGGTACCCGCCGCCCTCGACGTCGATGGTGTGTAGACGGAATGCACCCAGTGACTGGGCTTTGCCGGCAGCTTGAACAGTTTTAAGGTTGTGGTGGGACCGAAGGCGGTGCAGGAGGGGGCAGCGAAGGTGCGGCGGTTATTCGTCGCTTTTCTCGATCAGCCAGTATTCCAGTTCAACCGGCGTGGATCGACCAAAGATGGTGGCAATGACGCGGACCTTGCCTTGATCAGGCAGCAGTTCGTCCACGGTGCCTTCCATGTTCTCGAAGGGCCCTTCCTTGATCTTGATGTTGTCGCCCTTTTTGAACTCCATCTTGACGGTGGGCTCTTCCTCCGGTTCCTTGGAGGCGTCATGCATTTTTTCGATCTCGGGCATCTTCATCGGGGTCGGTCTGCCCGCGGTGCCGATGAAATCGCCGACACCTGACGTTTCCTTGATCAGAAAGAATACGTCCTGGGGAATACGGCCATCGTCCTCAAGGCGCATCTCAACGAACACGTAGCCGGGATAGAGCTTCTTGAGCTGGACGCGTTGCTTGCCGCCCTTGATGGTCTTGATCTTTTCCGTGGGCACGAGGATGCGGTTGACCAGTTTTTCGAAATTCTCAATCTGGATCTTGCGCAGCAATGTCCTACGGACCGAGTCTTCCTTGTTGGAAGCGACGCGCAGAACAAACCAGTTCATACCATCGGTGATCAGCGGTTCATCTTCTTCTTCGATCGTCGGTTGATCAGACACGGGCCCATCGGCAAGCGGCGACTCAGTATCCGCCTGTGGTGGCGAAACGGGGTCGGACTCGTCCTGCCGCTGGGCAATAATCGGTTCGTTTTGTTGCTCTTCGTCCATGGTCTTTGTCAGCTAAGGTGGGCTGCGTGCTCCTGATCGGTTAGCCGAGCACTCCGATCTTTTGAAAGAACCACGCGCTGGCCAGATTAACCAGCCACAGGAACAACGCCATGACCATGGTACCGATTATGACCACCAAGGTCGAGGCGATGATTTCGCGTTTCGTGGGCCAATTGACCTTGCGCATTTCCGCTTCAGTGGCAATCATAAAATCAACGATTCTTGGCTTGTTGAGCAGGTACCACATCAACCCACTGGCGATCAGGATAACGCCCACAGCGATGGATGACTGGATGATCAGTCGGGGCTTGTCGTCCAGGTGAGTAAACTGGCTGATGATCCACGCAAGGCAACTGAGTACCAGCGTGCCGGCGCCGATCGCGGTCAACACGCGAGTCCAGTAGCCTTGTCCGGGTTTATAGACACTCAAACTCATATGCGTTTCCATTGGCGGCGTCGGGGCAAATTCAAGGCCAAGCTTTCGGGCCATCCCGACAGGCCCAAACACGCCAGGAGGGACTTGAACCCCCAACCTGCGGATTTGGAATCCGCTGCTCTGCCAATTGAGCTACTGGCGTAGCGACGGAAGACCGTGGGCTTGCTTAAACCCCGCCGGCGACCCGCTGCGCCCGGGCCCCATGCCCAATGCTATTTGCGCTTAATCTTATGCAGCGTATGCTTGCGCAGCCGTGGGCTGTATTTGTTTAGACCCTTTTTGAGATTTTCGGGCATTCCGCCCTTAATGTTGATGGGCGTGCGGTAATTCAAGTCACCGCACTCACTGCACTGCAGCCAGACATATTCGACGGCACCAGATTTTTTCTTGCCCATGTCACGGCCTTTCGGCGTTGACGGCGGTTACTCGGTAATCTCGGTAACCACGCCCGACCCGACGGTCCGCCCGCCTTCACGGACGGCAAACCGGGACTGTGTTTCCATGGCGATGGGCTTGCCCAGTTCGATCTCCATCTGGATGTTATCGCCGGGCATGCACATCTCGGCTCCACCGAGCAGGTTAATCTGGCCGGTCACGTCTGTGGTTCGGAAGTAAAACTGGGGTTTGTAGCCGTTGAAGAAGGGGGTGTGCCGACCGCCCTCTTCCTTGGTCAGCACGTAAATCTCGCCCTTGAACTTGGAGTGGGGGGTGATCGACTTGGGCTTGGCCAGCACCTGGCCTCGCTCGACATCATCCTTTTCCACGCCTCGCAACAGGCAGCCAACGTTGTCGCCTGCCTGCCCCTCGTCAAGCGTCTTGTTGAACATTTCGACACCGGTGACGGTGGTTTCGTGAGTATCGCGCAGGCCGATGATCTCAACCTTTTCGCCAACTTTCACCATGCCGCGCTCGATGCGTCCGGTCAGCACGGTACCACGGCCCTTGATCGAGAACACGTCCTCGACGGCCATGAGGAAATCCTTGTCTATCTCACGCAGCGGCTCAGGAATCCAACTGTCCAACGCTGTCATCAGCTCGCTGATGCATTTGGCCTTTTCCTCGTCCTCGGGGTTGTTCATTGCCAGGGAGGCCGCCCCCTTGATGATCGGGGTTTCTTCTTCAAAATCGTACTTGCCGAGCAATTCCTGGACCTCCAACTCGACTAGCTCAAGCAGTTCCGGATCATCGACAAGGTCGACCTTGTTGAGGAAGACGACTAGCTTGGGCACGTTGACCTGCCTAGCCAGTAGCACGTGCTCGCGCGTCTGGGGCATGGGTCCATCGGCGGCACTGACGACCAGAATGCCGCCGTCCATTTGGGCAGCGCCGGTGATCATGTTCTTGACATAGTCGGCGTGTCCGGGGCAGTCCACGTGGGCATAGTGGCGGTTTTCTGACTCGTACTCCACATGTGCGGTGGAGATGGTGAGAATCTTGGTCGGGTCACGACGCCCGTCCGATTCCGAGGCCTTGGCCACTTCGTCGTACGATTTGAACGTTGCCATTCCCTTTTGGCCCTGCACGGCCGTGATGGCTGCGGTCAGCGTGGTCTTGCCATGATCCACATGGCCTATGGTGCCAACGTTGACGTGTGGTTTGGTTCTCTTAAATGTATCCTTTGCCATGATTCAATAGCCTCCGCCTAAATCGTGCCATGTTGGGGCCGGCATGCGGACTCGACCCGAAGTAAGTGTTTCCCGATTCGTTGAAATACTCTGCCTATATTAACAAACGCCTCCGTGGAGGCGAATCCACATCATACCGTGCAAGACAGGTCCGGATCAAATAGCCGCAACACCAAGCGGGTTGAGCCAAGAGTGCGGCGTGTTTAGCCCTCTGCGGCAATCGCTCGGCGAGCATGTTACTGCCGAAAACAGACCCCTGCAAGGCTTGGGGCCAGCCTTTCATGACAGCTTGCTGTCTTGTAAATCTAGGGGGTATGCTGGATTTTAAGCTGGCTGGCGGTGGTGCAGGTCCGGGGCCCAATGAAAAATTCCGGTTGTATTTCAAGAAGTTAGTTACACTACTTAACTTAAAGAATCCATACCTTGTACAGAGTTTCTTTTATGGACCTGACAACTGATCAAGTGTCTCACTTCCAGATTTTCGGCTTTCTCCTGCTACGGGGACTGTTTGCGGGCGACGAGGCCTCGCTGATGGAGCAGGAGGCGAGCGATATCATGGCCGAGGCCCGTGGCGGTGGCCCGGTTGACTCGACGAAGGTGCAGCCAGTCCAACCGTTCTTCGAGCGACGGCCATTCCTTGCTTCACTGCCGGCAGACGATCGTATTTACGGGCCTGCCCAGTCACTGTGTGGGCAAAATTGTCAGCTCATAGGCACCGAGGGAAATCTACACGTGGGCGACACGCCGTGGCACGGGGGCGGGCATGGTCACAACATGACGTCCGTTATGCCCAACGTCAAGATCGTTTTTTACATGGACCGCATGACGGCAGACACCGGCGCATTGCGTGTTATTCCCGGTTCGCACCGGTTGCTACTGCCCGACCCATACGAAACTCTTCGCTCACGCAACGATGCCCCAGGCTTCCGCCCGTTTGGTATTTTACCGCAGGACATACCGTGCGTGTGCATCGAAACGCAGCCCGGTGACGTGATCTTCTTTACGGAGGACACGCTGCACGCGGCCTTCGGCGGGTTGCCCGGGCGGCATCAGCACGCTGTTTCTTTCTACGCCGATCCGCAGACGGACGAGCAACGCCAGTACATCCACGACCTCTACGCCAAATTCCGTTTTGGCCTTCACCCGGCCGAGTCATATGTCAACAGTGACAACCCACGCCTGAGAAGCATAGTGTCGCGTGCCGTGGAATGGGGGTTCGAAACATCGAAACTGTGACGTGAATTACACGCCATGAGGTGAAGAACCCAAGGGCATTGGTCAGTATTTTAGCAGGTCGAACTCTGCCCAGCTTCCACAGCATCATCCACGGGTCATGCGGCGGCGATTTACGCCACGCGGGCGATACTGTTGGTCGTGCCGAAAGCGTTGGGATATTGCTCGCAACTCGGATCGGCTAGCCAGATGCCGTCGACCACGAACTTGTAGGCATGATCGCCGGGGGACAGTTTCATCTTCGCCCTGAACGTGCCGTCCCTGGCCTTGACCATCCGCCGGGCCTTGGGGTCCCATTCGTTGAAGTCACCGACGAGGTAGACGCTTTTAGCGTCGGGAATCTGGTCGAACACGAATATGATTTCGTTCTTGCTATGCTTTTCAATGGCCATGCCAGTGCCCTGGGTTATGTGTTCGGGCAGGAAGACGCCAGAATCATGGTCGCTACGTCGCTTATCGGTCGAGCCGGGGGTATCACTTGGAAATGCTATCAATATGCAAGCATGACCATCTGTTTTTACCGGTCACCCTTTGCCCGCCGAGTCTCCTTCGATAAGCCCTGTTTGTCATACTGGCCACGGTGGCGATACCATCGTTCTTTTCCAAGCAAGAAAAACCCATGCGTCACCATTGGCATCTGTTGTTCTGCCCGGCAATCGTGATCGGCTGTGTACTGTGCTTGGGCGGTTGCGGTGGCTGCCAAGGTCCAGAAGAGTCATCTGAGACGTTGGTCGTCTTTCACGCCGGCAGCCTTTCCATACCATTTCGTGAGCTTTCACAATTGTTCGAGCAGCAGCATCCAGGGGTCAAGGTTCTGGCCGAGGCAGCCGGCAGTCGCGATACGGCACGCAAGGTTAGTGACCTAGGCCGACTATGCGACGTGCTGGGCTCGGCGGACTACAGGGTCGTCGACAACCTGCTGATGCCCGAGCATGTCCTGTTCAACATTCGCTTTGCCCTAAACGAGATGGCCATCGCCTACACCAAGCGTTCAAACCTAGCCGATCAGATTAACCAGGACAACTGGGCTGATCTGCTTCTGCGTCCTGACGTGTTCTTCGGCCGGGCTGATCCCGACAGTGATCCGTGTGGCTATCGCACCCTGATGGTTTTTCAATTGGCTGAAAAGCACCTCAAGGCTCCAAGTCTGGCTTATAAGTTGCAAGCCAAGCACAAACGTCGCTATATACGTCCGAAGGCAACCGAACTGCTGGCCCTTCTTGAGAGCAGTGAGATCGATTACCTGTTCATCTACCGCTCGGTGGCCAAACAGCACGGCCTGGAACTGCTTACGTTACCTGACGAGGTCAACCTGAAAGTTCCATCACAGGCCGAGTTGTATCGACAAGCGGTGGTCAACGTGTCGGGTAAGCAGCCCGGCCAGAAGATCACCCGCACCGGCGAGCCGATCGTTTATTCGGTGACGATTCCCACCGGTGCAACAAACCGGCAACTGGCGGTCGCCTATGTACAGTTGCTGCTCTCGCCGCAGGGGCGAGCTGTCATGACGCACAACGGCCAGCAGTCGCTGGTTCCGGCGTTGGCGGATGGCTTTGAGCACCTGCCTAATCCGCTGAAAAGCTATTGCATACCTGCGAGTTCGCCATGACCGCAACCGGGGCGCCGGCCGGCAACATGCGTGGTGGTTCCTGGCCTTGGTTTAACCTGGTCATGGCCTTGTTGGGCTCGGCCCTGGTGTTGTTCCTCTTGGCTCCGTTGGCGGGCCTGTTCGTCGCCACCTCGCTGAGCAATCTGACACAAACAGCTGCCGACGAGCAGGTGTACCGATCGATACTGCTGACGCTTACCTGCGCACTTGGCGCAACCATAGTGTGCACGGTAACGGGCGTGCCGTTGGGTTACCTGTTGGCCCGTAAACGTTTCGTGGGCCGTACCGTGCTCATGGCATTGATAGACCTGCCGATCATCATTCCCCACTCCGCGGCCGGTATTGCCCTGCTGACCGTGATAGGTCGGCGGTCGTGGCTGGGCGAGGTCACCGGTGGATTGGTGGGTACCGCGGCCGGCATATCTGTAGCCATGGCGTTCGTGTCCGTCCCGTTTCTGGTCAATGCCTCCCATCGCGCCTTCGCGGCGGTGTCCCCGTACCAGCAACGAGTGGCCCGGACGTTGGGCGCATCGCCGATGCGGGTCTTCTTCACTATTGCGTTGCCCATCGCCTGGCGTGACGTGGTGGGAGGAATGGTCCTCATGTGGGCAAGGGGGATCAGCGAGTTTGGCGCGGTGGTGATCATCGCCTATCACCCCATGACTACGCCGACACTCGTTTTCCAGCGATTCAACGATTTTGGACTCAGTTACGCCCGATCGGTGGCGGCACTGTTGATACTGGTGTGCGTGGCCATTTTCATCGTGCTGCGGCTGGTGCTGCGGCGACGGGTTACGGATCGTCACGATGCTTGAATTGGACTCAGTTAACAAGTGTGTGGGCGATTTTCAACTGGCTGACGTCAGTCTGCGGATCGATCGTGGTGAATACTTCGTCCTGTTGGGCCCGACCGGTGGCGGCAAGACGGTGCTGCTGGAGATCATCGCCGGGCTGACTAAGCCCGATACCGGACAGGTGTGTTGGCAGGGGCGGGATTTCACCGTTTTGCCCCCCGAGCGCCGCGGTTTTGCCATGGTTTACCAGACCTACGCTTTGTTCGATCACATGTCGGTCATTGCAAACATCGCCTACGGCCTGTGCGCTGGGGGCCTCGGGAAGACCAAGGCGCGTCAGCGGGCTCGCCAAGTCGCGGCACAGATGGGTATTGAACATCTGCTGGACCGTGCCCCCAGTACGCTTTCCGGTGGCGAGAAACAGCGTGTGGCATTGGCACGCGCG
>CAUZAW010000048.1:0-14250 GCA_963577735.1 Phycisphaerae bacterium
AAAACATGTCGCACAGCATCGCCAACCTGGAACACCACCACTTTAAATACCCTCAGCACCGACAACCGGGCGACGTGCATATCCATTTTTATGGTGCCGACGCATTCAGCTTCGGCGCCGGTATAACCCTTGAGCACGGCGACGAGATGGTGGTCGAGTGGCAGGGCTTCGGCCGGCCGCTGCGCAACCCTATTTACGTAGCGTCCGAGCAGGAGGGGTTGGTCAAAATACGCACACTTTAGGCCCTTGCCGAGGATGTTGACGTGGGATATTCTCCTGTGGCCAGGGCGGGCCGCCCTTGAGGCAGATTGTCAGCATCAATTCGATCGCCTATCTTCTACGTCCATGTCTACCACCCATATAACCAGCGGCAGCCATTTGAAGGACGCATACCAGCGAGTCATGGACCGTGTTGGCGACGCGGCCATCCGGCGGGGCAGGGAGCGGCAGGACGTTATCGTTGTGGCTGTGACCAAGATGGCCAGCCCGGATCAGCTCCATACCCTGGTTGATATAGGCCACGTTGACTTCGGTGAAAACCGCGTGCAGCAGCTTGTCCAGCGTGGCCCGCAACTCGAAGAGTTTATAAACCGCAAGCAGTTCCTCGGCCGCGCCGTGGAACTTCGCGCTGAGCCTGTCCCCGAGGTACGCTGGCACATGATCGGCCATTTGCAACGGAACAAGGTCAAACTGGTGTTATCCCAAGTTAAGCTGATCCACAGTGCCGATAGCCTGCGCCTGGTCGAGGAGATTCAGAATTTCGCCGTGCGCCAAGAGTCGCCGGTAGAGGTGCTGCTTCAGGTCAACACGTCTGGTGAAACGGGCAAGCAGGGCATCGCGCCTCCAGCAGCCATACACATGGCCGAGCAGATCCACGGCATGATCAATCTTAAGTTGCGTGGGTTGATGACCATCGCGCCCATCAACGACGCTGCCGAGGCTTCACGCAGCCACTTTACCCGCACGTATGAGATATACAAGGAAATCCAGTCGGAGGGGAATTGCGGTGACCATTTCAATATCCTGTCCATGGGTATGAGCAACGATTTTGAGATTGCCATAGAAGAGGGCGCCAACATGGTCCGCATAGGCCGGGCGATTTTCGGGGAAGGATGAACGGACCGATTAGGCCGGCGGACTTTTAACTACATCATGGCCACGGGGTCAACGTCCACTGCCGTGTGTGCATCGCTGTGCAGCAGTTTGGCATTACGCAGGGTGGTCATCAGTTTCTGTAAGTCGGCCGCAGTGGGAGCGAGCATCTCGATCTGTTGGCGATAATACCCTGCGATGCGGGCAATCGGACAGGGCATCGGGCCGCGCAAGCGAACGCGGCCGTCTAATCGACGGTTGAAGTTGTTTAATTGTTGTGCCAGCTTCGCTGCCTGCTCATAACAGGTTTCGTGGTCCTTGTAACGCACTACGATGCGGGCCATGCGGGTGATCGGTGGCAGGCCGACCTGGTGGCGTAACTCGATCTCGCGGGCGGCGAACGCTTCGTAATCGTGCTCAGCGGCGAGCTTGATGGCTGCGTCGTCAGGGCTGAATGTTTGCACGATCACGACCCCGGGTTGATCGCCGCGCCCGGCCCGGCCGGCAACCTGGGAAATCAACTGGAACGTCCGCTCTGCGGCGCGGAAGTCGGGCAAGTGCAAAGCTGTATCGGCGCTGATTACCCCCACCAGGCGTACATGTGGAAAGTCAAGGCCTTTGGCGATCATCTGCGTGCCCAGCAGTATGTCGATCTCACCGCGGCGGAACGACTCCAGGCTGCTTTGGTAATCGTGGCCGCTACGCATGGTGTCCGAATCCATGCGTAACACCCGCGCGTCTTTGAATTTCTTGGCCAGTTCCTCTTCTACGCGTTGCGTGCCCAAACCAAACAGCGTCACCTTCTTTTGGCATACTGGGCAGAGCTTGGCCAGCAGTTGCTCGGCCCCGCAGTAGTGGCAGCGGACCAGTCCGCCGGAGGGTAGCCGCTTGTCCTTGTGATAGACCATCATGGCGTCACAGTGCTGGCAGGTCATCATCCAGCCGCAGCCGTGGTCGGGACAGGCGATGTAGTTGGCAAATCCGCGCCGGTTTAACAATAAAATCGCTTGGCTTTCCTGCCTGAGCGTGTGGTTGAGCAGATCCTCGAGTTGCTGGGTGATCAAGTGGACGCCGCGGCGCTGGCGGCGCTGATTGGTCATGTCAATGATCTGTACTTTGGGCAGTTTCAGGCCGGTGACGCGATCGGGTAACTGCAGCAGGTGGTACGCGCCACGCTCGACAGTGTTGTAGTATGATTCCAGGCTGGGTGTGGCCGAGCCCAACACCACGGGCACCCCCAGTATCTGGCCCCGCTTCACCGCCACGTCACGGGCGTGGTAACGCGGCAGTTGATCCTGCTTGTAGCTCTGGTCGTGTTCCTCGTCGACAATAATCAGCCCAACGCGGGGCAGGGGGGCAAAGATGCAGGAGCGGGCCCCGACCACGATCCTCGCCTTGCCTTGGCGAATGCGCCGCCACTGTTCGTGACGTTGCGCGGCGGTCAGCCCTGAGTGCAATACGGCCACGGTATCAAACCGGTTACGAAATTGGCCGACCGTCTGCGGGGTCAAGGCAATTTCCGGCACCATGACGATGGCGCCGGGCGGGTCAGGACCAGGCGCGGCGGTCAGGAGATTTTCGATAACGCGTAGGTAAACCTCGGTCTTGCCGCTGCCGGTGACGCCATGCAGCAGGTAAACTCCAAAACCGCGGTCGATGCTTTGGGTCAGTTGTTGCACTGCGTGTTGCTGGGCACTGCTCAGTTGAATCTCTGCGGTGCCCGCATGGTCATTGAGATCGGTGGCAACGAAGGGATCAGCGCGCACGGCCGTGTGCTGACGGGTTTCCAGCACACCCTTATCGATTAGTTGTTTGACCGGCGTGATACTGCGGGCTCCTCCACGGTCGGCCAGACGCTTGACGTCCAGCCACGGCTTGTCGCCGTCGGCCGCCGTATGGGCTGCGTCCATGACCGCCTTTTGCAGTTTGGTTAGTTTTACGCCTGTCGGCAGTGGCCGCGGGGCGAGGCGGGCCTGCGTCTGCGTGATTGTTCCCGTGCCCCGCTTTACCGCGGCGGGCAGCATGGTGGAGTAGACCATGCCCAGCGGGCAACAGTAATAGGCGCTAAGCCAGCGGGCCAGTTCGATCAGGTCGCCGGTGAGTGACACGTCAGCCGGATCACGGCGGTTGATGAACTTGACCTGATCGAGATCGCTGGTGTCGCTAAGTTCCGTGACGTATCCGGGGGTCAGTCGGTTGCCTCGGCCAAGGGGCACAATGATGCGGTCGCCGACTTGCAGATCGGCCAACGCCGGACCAAATGCGTACGTCAACCCTGCCGGGGCCGTGTCGATACCCTGCTCCAGTGCAACTTTGGCATAGCCGGCAATCACCGGCGTAGCTATTTCATTGTCAAACAGTTGCGTCATGCTGCATCAGTATATCCAACACCGTTAATTTGCCCGATGCCTGACCACTGCCCGGCCTTGCGTTACCATCATGGCCATGGCCAAGGAGCAAACCCAAAAAGGCGACACGCCAGCTATGCGGCAATTTCGCCATTTTAAGCAGCAGTATCCCCAGTGCGTGCTGTTTTTCCGGATGGGCGATTTTTACGAGACCTTTTATGAAGACGCCAAGTTGGCCCACAAGGTATTGGGCGTGGCGCTGACCCAGCGCACCGAGGGCATACCCATGGCGGGCGTGCCCTACCACGCCGTTGAGGGTTACCTGCGGCGAATGATCCAGGCCGGCTATCGCGTGGCGGTGTGCGATCAGGTTGAAGATCCCAAGCAAGCCAAGGGCGTCGTCAAGCGCGATGTGACCCGCATCATTACCCCGGGCACGATCACCGATGAGACCCTGCTGGAGGATGGGCGTGACTACCCGCTGGCGGCTGTGATGTTTCACGACGATGACCACGCGTCATTGGCCTGGGCGGAGTTGAGTACCGGCGCATTTCAAGTAGGTACGTTCAACGGCGACGAACTGGATGATGAACTGGCCCGTATCGCGCCCAGCGAGCTACTGCACGTGGAAACGGCCGACGGACAGGTGGGCCAGCGCATTGAGCGGCTGATCGATACCGCCGATTGCGTTACCGCGGACCGGCCGGCCTGGCAGTTTAGTCAGGCCCAGGCCGTTGAAACCCTACAACGCCAGTTCCAGGTCAAGACACTGACCGGCTTCGGTTTCAATGACGCCGACCCGGCCTTGGGCCCAGCTTCCGCCATCATCCATTACCTGCTGGAAACGCAGATGGCCGGCCAAGCGCAAGAGTCGGCCCGCATCGCCCACTTGCGCCCACCTGGGCGCTTCAGTCGCGTCGAGCACATGGTCATTGATCACGTCTCCCTGCGCAGCCTCGAAGTTGAACGCACCATGCGGACAGGCCAAACCGAGGGCAGCTTGCTGGGGATATTGCGTGATTGCCAAACCCCCATGGGCAAGCGAACCCTGCGGCAATGGCTGTGCTTTCCACTGCAGGAGCGTGAACCGATCGAAAAACGCCAGCGCGTGGTAAGCGCATTGTTCGAAGATGACAGGCTGCTTGGTGAACTGCGCAGTGTTTTCGACCAAGTTCAGGATGTACCACGCATCATGGCTCGCATCGCCGTCGGCCGCGCCACCCCGCGCGACCTGGTCGCCCTAGGACACAGCGCTGCGCCGGCCGCGACGGCAAACCAGTTGCTCGCCGAGAGGCCGGCCTTCGGCGAGTACCATCATCGATTGGTCGATATCTCCGGCCCGATGACCGAACTTTCATCGGCCATCGCCCAAGCATGTACGGACACGCCGCCGGCTCATCTGCGACAGGGCGGGCTGCTCCGAGACGGTTACGATGATCAGCTTGACGAATACCGCTCCCTGCAGCGGGACGGCAACGATTGGCTGGCCCGATATCAGAAGCAACTGGTAGACCAGACCGGCATCAACAACCTCAAAGTAGGTTTCAACAAGGTATTCGGCTACTACATCGAGTTGTCGGCTGCCAACCGTGATCGTGCCCCCGACCAGTGGACGCGAAAGCAAACGCTCAAGAACGCGGAGCGTTTTATCACGCCCCAACTCAAGGAATACGAAGGGAAGGTGCTCACTGCCGAGCAGCACGCCGTGGCGCGTGAACAGCACCTGTTCACCGAGTTGTGCAATTGCTGCCTGGATTACATGGACCATCTGCACGAGCTAAGTGTCATCGTGGCCGAGTTGGACGTGCTGGCCTGTTTTGCCCGCCATGCCGTGCGCCGCCGTTACGTTTGCCCACACATCGTTGAGCAACCCGTACTCGTCGTGCGCGACGGGCGACACCCGGTGCTCGACGTCATGCTCACTGACCAGTTTGTACCCAATGACGTGACGCTTTCGCCTGGCGGTGACCAACCCGGCCCTGAGGCCGCGGCGGCGACTTTGGCATTGATCACCGGGCCCAATATGTCCGGCAAGTCCACCTACATTCGCCAGACGGCGCTGATTGTGCTGCTGGCACACGTCGGCAGCTTCGTGCCCGCCAGCGAGGCGACTATTGGCCTGTGCGACCGTATCTTCACCCGCGTCGGTGCCAGCGATGAATTGCACGCCGGCCGATCCACTTTTATGGTGGAAATGACCGAGACGGCCAACATCTGCCACCACGCTACCGACCGGAGCCTGGTCATTCTCGATGAGATCGGCCGCGGCACCAGCACGCTCGACGGCCTGGCACTGGCCTGGGCCATCACCGAGCACATGGCACTGCGACGATGCCGAGCCCTCTTTGCCACGCACTATCACGAGTTGACGGTGCTCAGCGAGCGCTACGACAACATCACCAATCTCAACGTGGCCGTTCGCGAATGGGAGGACCAGATCGTGTTTCTACATCGTATTGTTGCCGGTGCCACCGATCGCAGCTACGGCATCCACGTGGCCAAGATCGCGGGTCTACCTCCCCGCGTCGTCGACCGTGCCAACGAACTGCTTGCTCAACTGGAGGTCAGCCACAACGCGCCGGGGCTGAGCCATCCTAGCGTAGCCCCCATACCGGTCAGCCCGCAGCTTTCTCTGTTTACCGAATATGTAGATCATCCCGTCGTCGATGAGTTGCGCCGTCTGGATTTGCAAGCCATGACCCCCCTGCAAGCCTTTGACACCCTGCGCGAATTGCACCACCGGGCGAATAACGGCTCAGAATAAGATTGAAACATCTCTATGCTCAACCATTGGGTTGGACATATAATGTCCAAGATGGCCGGTCAAAGTGGGGACAGTGTGGCGTCTGGAAAAACGCACATCGAAGTCGATCTTCAGTCGCATCCGGTGCAGATTGCGCCGCTCGATTGGCCGGCCCAGTGCGGCGCCGAGGCCTGCTTCCTGGGCAGGACGCGGGCCGAGACACATGATCGCTTCGGCCAACTCAAGCAATTGGAATACCAGGTCTATGTGCCAATGGCGCTGAAACTTTTGCAGTCTATCGCCGAGCAGGCGGCGCAGCGGTTCGGCTGCCATCGCGTACGAATCGTGCATGCCCAGGGGACTGTGTCGCCCGGCGACGCCAGCGTGGTCATACAGGTAGCCACGCCGCATCGTGTCCAGTCGTTTGAAGCCTGTCGCTTTTTAATCGATACGCTCAAGGAGCAACTGCCCATCTGGAAGCGCCAAATTTGGGAGCATGGGGAAACTTTTGTGGAAGGCTGGTGCCCCGACACGGGTCAGTCGCCTGCCAAGTAGTCGCAGGAAACCAACTGCCATAGACGAAGGCGCACTGACAGAACAGATTTGTGATCTGGCGCATCAATTGTGGTTACGTGGTTTGCTCGTGGCCGATACCGGCCTGATCAGCGTCGAGACGCACCGCAAGCGATACATGGTCAATCGGCCTGGACGGCGCCGCGCTAACCTGTCGTCACAGGACCTGATGACGGTCGACTTGGGTGGTACGGTGTTGGACGGTTCTGCGTCGATTGATCCGTTGACCTGGCTGCCGCATCGTCTGGCCTAGCAGCGGCGTGCGCAGCTGGACGGTGGGGATGGTTTCGGTGTGGGCGCCACCATTTTAGCCAACCCGCCCATGACCACCGCAATGTTGCAACGTCATCCGGAAACCGTGGGTACGCTCGATTTTGGACCCTGTTGTACTATAGCCGTGGCCGTCGCTGGCGATGATCCGGCAATCAAGGCGGCCGTGGAAGTCCACCAGAGCATCGCGATTAGAAACCTCGGGCTGTTGCGCATCGCTTGCGATCTTGATTCTACGGTGAATTGCCTGGAGAATGTCGAGCACGCCATTACGGTAGGACTGGCGCGCGGCGGAACGTGTTGACCATGGCCAAAACCTCGCCACGAAGCACACGCGGTGCCACATCACCGCCGCAGGCAACTGCCAAGGCACGTCAGCAGGCCGGGCGCATATACAAAACGTTGATGAAGCTCTATCCCCGGGCCCATTGTGCCTTGCACCACAAGAACCCGTTCCAGTTGCTGGCGTCCACGATCCTCTCGGCACAATGCACCGATGAGCGCGTGAACATGGTTGCCCCGGCCTTGTTCAAGAAATATCCCAACGCCGCCACGATGGCCAAGGCGAGGTTGGGTGACCTGGAGAAAATGGTGTATAGCACTGGATTTTACAAGAACAAGTCCAAGTCACTCAAGGGCGCAGCGCAAGCGATCAGCAGCCACCATGGCGGCAAGGTACCTCAAAACATGAAGCAATTGCTCCAGTTGCCGGGGGTGGCCCGCAAGACGGCCAACGTCGTGCTGGGCAACGCCTTTGGCATCAACGAAGGCGTCGTTGTGGACACGCACGTGGGTCGCCTGAGCCGGCGGTTGGGGCTGACTAATCACCAAGATCCCAAAAAAGTCGAGCCGGACCTGATGGAACTGTTCAAGCGGGAGACATGGGCCATGCTCTCGCACCTGTTGATCTTCCACGGCCGACAGGTTTGCCACGCCCGCAAGCCGCTTTGCGATCAGTGCCAGCTGAACGGTCAGTGCCCCAAGATTGACGTCAGCATTAAATAAGGCTGCGGTCTCTTGTCTGGCAGTGTTCTAAAACCCTAAAGCAGAAGGTCAAATGCCTGTTGATTTTTCAAGGGGTGAAATGGTAATACTGGCCTCAAGAGGCGTGGCTTTCGTCGGTTATTAAAGTTTGATCGAATCGCAGACCCGTTTAGCTGGCTTGCAGCGCCTGGTGATGATGTTCGTTGACCAGGCAGGAAAGGGTCGTTCGGTTCAATTCGGCGCGGATGATTCGGGTCGTCTCTTCAAAGGCGATCTTTAATATCCCCATGCACCCGGTCAACTGTTCGCAAGTATCGTGCAGGGGTATCTGGGCGTGGATGGGTCCGTCGATTGCTTCAACGATCTGCAGCAGGCTGATGTCGTCGGGTTGACTTTCAAGTTGATAGCCGCCGGCACGCCCAAGCTGGCTTCGAATCAGATCGTGCCGGGCCAAAGCCTGAAGAATTTTAAGAGCGCTGTCCGTGGGGATGCCCAGCTGGGCAGCCACCTGCCGGGCCTGGACTAGTCCAAGCTCGCTTTGCCGGGCGAGGTAAGTCATTGCCATTGCTGCGTGGGCCGAGGATTTTGTAAGTTTCATGATATCTTCTATGCTGATCGTCATCAGAGGCTGAGCATGTCGATCGCTTCCAGTTGAAGTATCGGTTAACGCCTATAAGCCCTTAACGGCAACGATTGAAAACTGGTATCACTTTTGAAGCTTTTAGCTTGTCGCCGAGCGTATTCATGGTGATGTTGGCCGTGCTCTAGTGGCGGAAATGGCGGCGGCCGGTAAAGAGCATGGTGACGTTAGCATCGTTGCAGGCGGCGATGCTATCGTCGTCTTTTTTAGAGCCGCCGGGCTGGACGATGGCGCAGACACCGGCAGCGATGAGGTGATCTGGTCCGTCGCGGAAGGGGAAGAAGGCGTCTGACCCGGCAACGGCGCCTCGGGCGCGTTCGCCGGCTTTTTCAACAGCAATCCGGCCGCTTTGCAAACGATCCATCTGCCCGGCACCGGCGCCGACCAGTGCCCCGTCTTTGACCAGGCAGATCGCGTTGGATTTGAGATGTTTGACGCAGATCATGGCTAGGGCGATATCTCTAAAGTTGTCCGGCTTGGGCCCAGCGACGTGGTCCCACTTTTGTGGTTCATCAAAGGAGGCCAGATCGCGTTGCTGGACCAGCAGACCGCCGGTGATGCGACGCAAGTCGTATTGATTCGCTGCGCGATCAGTCGGTTTGCCCAGCGAATCGATTTGCAGGATGCGGACGTCTTTCCATCGCTGCTTGAGTTGCTCAACGGCCTGGTCCTCGTAACCGGGGGCGATGATAACGTGCAGGAATTTCTTGCCGGCGCAGATGGCGTCTGCGGTGGATTGATCGACACGACGGTTCAGGGCAACGATGCCGCCGTACGCCGCTAGCGGGTCGCCTTGGTGGGCGTTATTGAAAGCGGTGGGCAGGTCCTCTGCCACGGCGAAGCCGCAGGGATTAGCGTGCTTGATGACAGCGGCAGCGGCGTGCCTTGTCGGGTCAATTTCTTTGACCAGTTCCACGGCGCCGTCGGCGTCGAAGATGTTGCAGTAGCTAAGTGGGATGCCGTGCCGTTGCCGGGCGCCCACAACGGCCGGTTCAGTGTTCTGCGGGTCGATGTAGAGGGCGCCGCTTTGGTGGGGATTTTCGCCGTAGCGTAACTCGGTGGGGTGGCGATGGAAACACATCACCAGGTTTTCGGCAAACGGAACATCGGTCGAAGCGGACATCCAGCGGGCAATGACGGCGTCATAGGCGGCGGTGTGTGCAAAAGCTTCGGTAGCCAAGCCACGGCGTAGTTCAAAGGTGGTGGCGCCTTGATTGGCATCGAGGCAGTTGGCCACGCGATCGTATTGGGACGGATCGGTAACCACGGCGACAAAGTCATGGTTCTTGGCAGCGCTGCGCACCATGCTAGGACCGCCGATGTCGATTTGTTCGATGGCCTGATCTGGGGTGACATCGGGTCGGGCGATAGTCTGTTCAAACGGATAGAGGTTGACACAGACTAGGTCGATCGGCTCAATGCCGTGGCTGTTCATGGCCTCGACGTGGCTCGGATTGTCGCGTCGGGCCAGCAACCCGCCGTGGATGTTGGGGTGCAGGGTTTTGACTCGGCCATCCATCATTTCGGGGAATTGGGTAACGTGTTCGACCGGTGTGACTTTGACGCCGGCGTCTCGGATGGCGCCAGCAGTGCCTCCGGTGGAGATGATTTGCACGCCATGGTTGGCCAGGTGGCGTGCAAATGTCACAAGGCCCGTCTTGTCGCTGACGGAAATCAATGCCCGAGTCACGGTGACCTTGTCGTTCATGACATCATCGGGACCTGTCTAGTCGCAGAATTCGTCCTCGCGGCGAGACGAGCAGCAGGTGGTCGTCGTCAAGGGAAAGAGCGGCTTGCAGTGTTTCGGTGGGCGTTACTTTCAGTGACTCGCCGTAGCGGGCATCGACGAGTAATAGTTCGTGGGTATTGTCGATTAACACCCGGTCGCCTATGCGGGTGACGGGTCTCGCTTCACTGGTAAGGCGCCAGCGAAGTGTGCCGTCGCTGGTCTCGATGGCGTGAAGACCTTTGCCGGCAATGTTGACAAAGACCAGATCGCCGATCACGACCGGGGCCTGTCGAAGAGGCCTGCCAGCTGGATAGCGCCAGTTGGTAATGCCTAACTCATTGCGGCTGAAGGCGTAAATCCAGGTGTCGTCACAGGTGACGAACACATTTGATCTGTCGAGTGCCGGGCGTGCCCAGATGGGCCCGAACGTGCGAGCTTGCCAGAGATATTCGCCGCTCGTGGCTGAAAACATGCGGCATAACCCGTTGGCGTCGGTGACGAAGACCTGGTTGTTTGCCACAATGGGAGTAGCGGCGATGCGAGTGGTCATTTTCTTTCGCCAAAGTATGGCGGCGCGGGAGACGTCGTAAGCGTAAACGACACCGTTGTTACTACCGAATATCGCCACATCGCCGTAGATCGCCGGTCCATGGCTGACCGAGGCCGGTAGGGGCTGGCGTTGTTCGATTTTGCCGTCACTGAGCCTGATGCGGTAGAGATGCATGGCGCTGTTGATCAGCAATTGGTCCGCGAAGCGCTGGGGACGAAACAGTTGTTGTATACTGGGCAGCTTTTTCATCCATAGAATGGTCCCGTCGTGCAGGGAAACAGCTGTGATGAGATTGGCCGGCGATTCAACGATGACCAGTACGCCGTCAAAGTGTACGATGTGATCGATTTTGTGAGCTGGCGACACGTCGAGATCGACGGCGAAACCCAACCGGTAGCCCAAATCCATGGCGTGGCCTGGTTCGATTAGGTGACCGCTGTCGCTGCCGCTGTCGCTTTCCAGTGGCGTGCCCTGGCAGCCGACAGCTGCAGAGACAAGTACCAATCCAAGTACAAACCAAATCGAACCATTCATACGAAGTAAATTCCTGACCAAGGCGGGCTTAACAGGCAAGTATCAACTCCAGGCCGGTGACGGTCAAGCGGCGGGAGACGAGTTCATGGGGCCTGCCAGCGACTGGGGTTCATGCCCGGCGCTTGGCTTGCCATGTTAGGCGGTTTGTTGGCCCCGTAAAAATCCCAAAGGCGGGTGTTGGGATCGGCAAAGAAAGGCTTGACGTGCTGGGGCAGGGCGGCAACCTTGCTGGGGTCCCACGGTTCAACCGGTTCCTGGGGACCGGCCCAGGCGGGGCGGTATTGGATGGCCAGCATGGTTCGGGCGTAGTCGCCCGTATTGGGGTAGTTGCCGTGAAAGACGCAGTGATTGATCAGCACGGCCGAGCCGGCCTTGACCGGCACCATGAGCTCTTCGGGGTGGGACTCAAATCGCAGGTAGGGATTGGCATCCGCGTGCATGGACAAATGAGAGCGGGGCACGCAGCGAAACGGGCTGACCTGGGGAGTCAGGTTGTCTAGGTAGTAGAGAACGCGTACGAGAACAGGGCAACTGCTGAGGCTGCCAAATAAATTCGAGCCGTAGGGTTGCCCGTCCGTATGCAGGCTGATGCCAGGGTGTCCTGGTTCGCTGATGGCCATGGAATAGCCCATGAAGATCATTTCATCGCCGAGCAGGGCTTTTAGAAATTCGATGGTTGGGCGATGGGCAATCAGTTCGGTGACACCGCCTCCACGGAATTGCAGATTGCGTGCGCCGCGTTGTTGGATGCTGTAGTCGACGGGGGTGGTTTTGATCGGCGCGATTTCACTTTTGAGCCGTGCGATGTGGTCGGGTGCAAGCAGGTCGGGCAGGACGAGGAAACCCTCGACTTCAATCTGCTGGATGCGTTGACCCAGCGACAGGCTGGACCAATCACGATTGTCGACCTTGGGCTGCACGGTGTTCTGATTTTAATTAGTGTCGGGCTGTTTTTAAAGTGCGGACGGCAGCATCGATCTGCCATGGGGCAAGCCGTTGGCCGCGTCGAATGGCCAAACCAATACGGGCCGCCTCCTGCAAGCAGAAGAGCACGTCACCTTTAAGTCGCAGGTCCGAGGTCTGGACCAGCAGGGGCAAAACGAGATCAACTGCCCGCGGCCCGACCATGATCAACTGGTCCTGCCACTGGTTGACACGGCCACTAGCGACGGCCCGTTGATGGTCTTTGAGCATCTGGTCGGCCAGGAGGTTGGGCCGCTGAGCCAGTGATACCACTTGACGTGGGCGTGTCGCGGCTTGGCATTTTTTGTAGCTTTGCACCGCCATGGAGAAACAGATGGTTGAAATCATCAGGCCGACTATTGCCAGGGCAAGGCATGAGCGAGGTTCACGTCGGCTAAGCCATATCCAGAACCTGCGGTTGATCGACTGTCCCCCTGTTTGAGCGTGAAAAGGTGACCACGCATTGATGGCAAAGATGATCGCGTACACGGTGCTGACCGCACCTATGACCAACCAAAAGAGCATGCCGATACCAGCTTCCATGGTGGCAACAGTCCTGTTGATTGACGCGGGCTCTGTTGTGTTATCGGTTTATTATGTACGGGATATTTACCTTGCACGTGCGTGTTGCTGGCCTTTAGCGCACAGCCATGAAGCGTGGCGGTGTGCTTGAGGTGATTATCCAAGGGAGCGAAACTCGTTTATGACGTTGCGCGGCACAAGTCCGATAGATGTTGTTTGGCCTCAAGCAGCCAGCGCAGCGCGTTTTTCACCGATCAGCTTGAGCAGCGCCTTGTGCGGTTCGGCGAACTTGGCAACGCCCTCGGCCATGAGCACGTCTTCGAGTTTCTGCAGGTCCACTTCTCGCTCGATTTCATCGAGTACGGAATTTGGCGGCAACTGATCAACGCTTCGGCTGTAGCTTTTGCCCAGGGCTTCGATTTTGTCGTTGGTCGCTGGCGGATTGGTCTGAATATCGCTGCCGGCCAGGGCCTTGATGTATTTGTCCGCCCGGTCTTCTGGCTTCTTCGTCCCTGTGGAGGCGAAGATAATTTCCTGTTGAAGCTTCAGGTTCTTGTCCTGCCAGTATTGCTGGTTGGCCTTCCATATACGCTTAACGTTGGCAATGCCGACAAGGCCCTGGGCGGCGTTGCTTAACTGGGGTACGTACTTTTCCGTGTAGACGTCTACGCGCGATACGAAGATGCTGTAGACGCTCTTGAACTTGTCGAGGCCATCGCCGCGGCGCTGGGCGCCTCGCCAGATGTTTTCGCGGGCGATGCGGTACTGGCGATCGGAAAAGATGAGGGTGACGTTGAGGGTAATGCCGGCGGCCGCCAGTTCTTCAACGGCGTCGAGTCCGGCGGGGGTAGCGGGGACCTTGATCATGCGGTTATGATGGCCGGTAGACCATTTCTTACCCAATTCAATATAACGCTGGACGCACATGTCGTGAGGCGGGGCTAACATTGGGTCTTCGAGCAAGGGGTCGAGTTCAAAACTGACATAACCGTCGTTGCCTTCGGTTTCCTCCCACACCGGCAGAAAGACCTGCTGGGCCGAGCAGACTAGTTCGTCGGTTATGGCCCAGGAAATAGCTTCATCGTCGAGGCCTTGGTTGATAAAGCGGGAAATGTTGTCGTCAAACCGGCCGGTCTTGACCAGGTTGGAGACAATGATGGGATTCGACGTTGCTCCCGTGGCACCCAATTGGCGGTTCTTGTCGACCAGGTCTGGGTCGATCGAATCCAGCCAAAGCTTAGTGCCGCTGTCGATTAAAGAACGTAAAGACGAACTCATCAGATTTGCCCTTTCACAGTAGTC
>CAUZAW010000049.1:0-14181 GCA_963577735.1 Phycisphaerae bacterium
GCCATCGGTCATCATGGGCGGCGACGGCGGGACGATTGCAACCTCGGGCGTAGTACCGGAAGTCATCATGAAGATGTACAACCTTGCCCGGGAAGGGCGGATCGAGGAGGCGAGCAAGATTCAGTACCAGGTGCTCGACCTGATCGCAGTGATGCTGACGGGCGCCGACTTTCCGGAAGGCTTCCGCGCAGGCATGACGGTACGCGGGTTCAACATGGGTCGTGGCCGCCAGCATCAATCGGCGGCGTCGCAGTTGAACATCGAAAGTATCACCCGCACGATCCAGTGCATGGTTGCCGAGCACGGTCTGGTTTCCCCGCCGGCCGGAGGGTGCGACCTGGCCAACGTGGACGAACAGACGGTGCAACAGATTGTTAGCCGTGTGATCGCGCAACTGGACCGGTGATGCCCAGGCGGACTGTGATTGACCAGAAGAGACGACTAAACCCTGGCAAGTAAACTGTACAACGTTGCGATGGTTGAAGTGGTCGGCCTGTCGATCGCGTTGGTCATTGCCGACCAGGCGGTCAAGGCTGCCAACGTGCGCATCGTCGGTGTAGAGGGCGACGCGGGCCGGCAATGTTTGATCAAAATGGTCGGTGACTCCGAGAACGTGCGGCGGGCCGTGGAGGTGAGCCGGCAGGTGGCCCAGGAGATGCACGCCAAGTGTACGGCGACGACGCTGCTGCGTTTTGCCGATAGTGATGCCGTGCCACTGATTGATACCGATCAGGAGTACAGCACGATTTCAGAAGGCTACCTGCACTTATTGCCGAAAGAAGACCAAGACGAGAAAGGATCAAAGATGGAAGCGTTGGGCTTGCTGGAAACCCAGGGGCTGACAGGTGTGATCGAAGGTGCCGACGCCATGCTCAAGGCGGCGAGTGTGGAGTTGGTGGGCAAGGAGAAGATCGGCGCTGCTCATGTGACGGTCATGGTGCGTGGCGATGTGGCGGCGGTGACTGCGGCTGTGGATGCTGGCAGCGCCGCGGTGGGGAAAATAGGCACACTGGTAGCCGCCCATGTCATCCCCCGGCCTCATGATGAGTTGGCCAAGTTGTTGCCGTGATGGCGCTGCCATCTATGTAGGTAGTTTTGCTTCGCCTTTGAGCAGTTGTTCGGCTTGGGCAACAATGCCCAAGGGGTCGCCTGCCTTTTCCTGTTGCCGCAACTGCCGCATGATTTTGACGCGAAGTGCGTTGCAGGCCGGCTTATCGCTGGGACGGGTCTTGGGCTGCTGGCGCAGGTAATCAGCCACATCCAGTAGCATCCATGCGGCGGACTCAATCCTGTCAATCTCCACGTTTACCTATGCCTTTCCGTGTGGCTGGAATGCAGTAGACCAGCGGGCATTGCTGCGACAAGCGCCCTTTTCGACCTTGTCCAGAAACGGCACGGGCGAAAAGCGATACCTAAGTATAGGCGCGTAAACGGGCAAAGGCGCGTACATATTTTCGCCGCCCCGCAGGTGGAGAACTTCGTGCGACGCGTTAAAAGAGTGGGTTATGCCCGTGGGCGTGCGCCCCTTTGACGGGCAAGCATTCTGGCGCGTTTCAGTACCTTGATCAGCATTGGTTGGGTTAGTTTTCCCGTAAAGGTGTTTTGCTGGCTGGGGTGGTAGGAGCACAAAATCACTGGCGCGTCAGGGATGCGGTGCTCGGACCCATGGGCGAAGGGATAAGCGGCTCGCGTGTGGATCCAGTCGCGGCGCTGATACATCTTGAGCGCGCTGTCCATGGCGATTCGTCCCAAGCAGAGGATCACTCGCAGGTCGGTCATCAAGTCAAATGTCTGATCGAGCCAGCTTGCGCAGTTGTCCAATTCCTCTCGAGTGGGTTTGTTGTCGGGAGGCGCGCAGTGGCAGGCGGCGGTGATCAGTGCGTCGTGCAGTGCAAGACCATCATCAGCGCAGGTGGCGTGAAACTGGTTGGCGAAGCCGGTTTCGTACATGGCGCGGTAGAGAAAATTGCCTGATTGATCGCCCGTGAACATGCGGCCGGTGCGGTTGGCTCCGTGCGCCGCCGGTGCCAGGCCGAGGATTAGTAGCCGGGGATTGGTGGTGGTGTCGGCGAAGTTGGGCACTGGGCGGGCCCAGTAGTTGCTGTCGCTGAACCGGGCCGGTTTTTGCAGGGCCGATCGGCGACAATGGTCGATCAGTCGAGGGCAGCGACGACAGGTAACGATCCGTTTATTGAGTAGTGACAAGGAGCGAGGTTTTGGCATAGGCGACGCTAATTTCGCTGTCGGACCAGCATCGCCATCAGCCGGCCGTGGTCGTAGCCGATGTCGGTCACCGTGCGCGTGTCCGAGGGAATCAAGCTGGCAATTTTCTCTACCGCGCCATGTACGAAACCGGCGTTGCCCACCGCCGCCACGTAACAGTTGGTCATCCAGTCACCGAAGCAGAAGGTTTCAATGCTCAATGGACTGGGCATCGCCGCGATCATATCATGATGGATCATGACATTCGCCATGGATGAATCACTGTCGTTCGCGGACCACTTCGTGGAGTACGGCTTCGCCGTGGTCAAGGGCCTCGTGGACCATGAGTTCTGTGACGAAGCGCTGGATGAAGTGCGCCGCATTTTGGCTGACGATCGTCCGCTGTATGAATGGGACGAGGAGAAACCCGGTACTCGCTACGACCTTCAGTGGTATGAAGACATGGGGCGCATCGAGCAATCCGGGCGCAACGCGGTCCTGGAGAAGCTTTACGAGCAGCCAAGGCTGCGCGCCGCCTGGAGCGAACTGCATGGCGGCGACAAGTGGGACGGCGTGCGCAATTACCACCTTTTCCTGAAGTGTTACAACCCCCAACCCAAGCAGCTCCGTGAAGGGGCGCACATCGATTTTCATGCGCCGCCGGTCCCCGTGCTGTATCGTGGGTTCTCTTTTCAGGTCGCGCTGGTCGATACCGAGCCGGGCAGCGGGAATTACCTGGCGTATCCGGGCACGCACAAGACGAATCAGAAATGGATCGTGGAGCACCCGGACCTGCACATCAACCAGAACGTTCAGGATGTGCTCGGCCCGGACGTGGAGCCTTACGAGTTCGTGGCCGAGGTGGGCGACGTGCTATTCGTGCACTACCTGACGTTCCATTCAGGCAGCGCGTGCCATTCGACCAACCGTTTGCCGCGCATCGGTCTGCACGTCGAATGCTTCCGCCCAAACTGGCTGACCTCGATCGACTCGGCTGACCCGGCTCTCAGCCCGTGGGAACGCAGCCTCGCGCACAATGGACCGTACGAAGCAAGCGCTGCCGAAGCAGAGTACCAGGCCAAGGAACGCCAGCGCATCATGACGCTACTGGACGAGCAGGGCATCGACGTGGACGAGAAGTGGCGACACTATTCCGACTGGCCCGTGCCGCCGATTCTGTAGGCCATGGCATCTACGCTACCCACTCGAACACTTGGCCGAAACGGTGAACAGGCGACGGTGATTGGCCTGGGCTGTGTCTGGTCGGATCGAGAATCGTTGGATACCGGCGCCGCTACGGTCCGGCGCACCCTGGATCTTCGACTTTAGACTTACCTGCAGGCGGACAATAGCCAATAAGGTCAAGTTTGCAGGTACAACTCTCAGGTAACTTTACCATGCCTCTGCGTTGGGTCATCGCTGGCCTTGGCCGATGCAGGGTTCCTGCCAAGTTTGTCATTGCCCGTTATTCGATCAGTGCATGAAGATTGAGTGTGCGTTTGGACCTTGGCAATGAATCGTTGTGGCGCTGATGGGGGCCGCTACAATGCTCCGTGATGAATGCGATTTGCCAGCACCAGTACGAAAATGGGTTGTGGTTGGTGGCCGAACCGATCGGTCACGCCCAGTCGCTGGCGATGACCTTTCAATTGCCGTCGGGTGTGGTGTTCGAGCCGGAAGGCCAACAGGGCGTGGCTGCCCTTCTGGCGGAGATGATCTGCCGCGGCGCCGGCGATCTGGATGCCAAGGCCCACAGCGATGCCCTCGATCAACTCGGCGTACAGCGGGGCAGCGAAGTGGAAACACGCCACCTACGCCTCGGTGCGACGATGCTGGGTTCAAAACTGGGTGATACGCTGGGCTTGCTGACCGACATGGTTCGCCGGCCCATGCTAGCTGAGCAGTCTCTGGGGCCGACACGCGATCTGGCGCTGCAATCACTGGATGCCTTGGAAGATGAGCCGCAGCAGAAGGTATTTCTGGCATTGAAGGCCCGCCACTTTCCCCAGCCCATAGGCCGGTCACCGTTGGGTACGCGGGCGGATATCGAATCCTTGAGCTTGGCGCAGGTGCGGCAATACTGGCAGGATTCGTTTGTGCCCGGCGGCGCCGTACTCAGCTTTGCCGGCAAGTTTAACTGGTCGCAATTGAAGGATCAGGTCGGCCAGTTGCTGGGCGATTGGCAGGGCTGTCGCGACGACGTGGCCGAGACTCGGGCGCCGCCGCAAGGTTACTACCACGATATGGCCAAGACGTCGCAGGTGCATATCGGCTTGATGTATGACACGCTGCCGGAACGAGATGAGCGTAGCGTGATGTGTCGGGCAGCGGTGGCGGTGCTCAGCGGGGGCATGAGCGGAAGGCTGTTTACCGAGGTGCGTGAAAAGCGGGGATTGTGCTACGCGGTGTATGCCGCCTATGCGGGGCAGCGCGATCGTGGAGCGGTGATCAGTTACGCCGGCACCACCACGCCTCGGGCGCAGGAAACGCTTGACGTGCTGGCAGGCGAACATCGCCGATTGGGAGACGGGATCGAAGACGATGAATTTGAACGGGCCATCGTGGGAATGAAGTCGCATCTGGTGATGCAAGGTGAATCGACGAGCGCAAGGGCGCGGGCGATTGCGGCCGATCAGTACATTTATGGCAAGCCACGCAGCCTCGAGGAAGTGGCGGCGCAGGTTGACACGGTAACGGTTGACAAGTTGCGGTCCTTCGTGGCCGAGCAACGGCCCGGGAACATGACCATCGTCACGGTCGGCCCCGACGCACTGAAGATAGGCTGACCAGTTTGATTCACGGCCGTTGTCCAAGCCGCTTTCAGGTAGTAATCATTCATGCGTATCTTGATCACAGCCGGGCCGACGTGGGAGCGGGTCGATGCTGTGCGTTATATCGGCAACCGGTCTAGCGGCAAGTTGGGCGTAGCGTTGTCGCAAGCGGCGGCAGGTGCGGGCCATACGGTGACGCTGCTGGCCGGTCCGCAGGTTGCCGAGCCGATGTGGCCGGACGGTTGTGAAACATGTTGCGTGCACCGTTTCGAGTCGTGCGATGATCTGCGGCACTTGGTTGGCGAGCACTTTTGCAGTCACGATGTACTGGTCATGGCCGCAGCTGTGGCAGACTATCGGCCGTCGCAGGTGATCGACGGTAAGCGGCCTCGGCAAGATGATGAGGGCAGCGAATCCGGTGCGTGGGATTTACGCCTTGTACCGACGCCGGATCTGGTGGAGGAAGTTGTCAAGGGGAAGCGTGCCGATCAGCGTGTCGTCAGTTTTGCACTGGAGGATTCGGCTGTTTTGGAGCAGCGGGCGTTGGCAAAACTGGTGAGCAAAGGTGTTGACGGGATCGTGGCCAATCCCTTGGAAACGATAGGTGCCAATGAAATCCAACCCGTGTGGATTGCCGCCGACGGGTCTCGCGACATGCCGGGGCGCATGGACAAGTCCGACTTTGCCTACTGGCTGATGGAAAAAATTAAGCGCCTGTAAATTAGATTCTCACGGGCAGGTGCTGGCGTGTCCGGTTACGACTGCTCGTTCGTCTGTTTGGGCATGCGACGGCGTGGGCGGATGATGAGCTTGATGGGAACCTCGGCGAAAGGGACCTCGTCTCGCAGCCGACCGAGTAGGAACCGCTGGTAGGTATTGTCGAACAGCTCGGGCTGGTTTACGAACAGGCCAATGGTGGGCGGGTACGTGCTCAGTTGGGTCACGTAATAGATTTTGGGGCGTCTGCCCGATCGGGAGACGGGGCCGTGGCCGGTAACGATCGATTCAACCAGGCGGTTGAGCTGGCCGGTGGAGATGCGGTGTCCGGCCTGCTGGTAGAGGTTGAGCGCCATGGCCGCCACGTCGCGCACTCCCTCATCGCGGGTGGCACTGATAAACGCGATGGGTGCAAACGACAGTCCCTTGAGCGTGTCGTCAAGGTATTCGAGATATTGTTCTTGCGTGTGATCGGTCTCGGCCAGGTCCCATTTGTTGACGACGATGACGCAGGGCTTGTGGTGCCGCATGATTTCGCCGGCCAGCTTGGTGTCGACTTGGCTGACGGGTACCGAGGAGTCGATAAGCAGCAGGACAACATGTGCCCTGCGGATGCTGCGCAGAGCGCGATGATGGCTGTAGAACTCGACATCTTCGCGGATGCTTTTTCGCTTACGCGCTCCGGCGGTGTCGATGGCAGTAAAGGCTCGGCCATCGAAATCGAAGTGGACGTCGACCGCATCGCGGGTGGTCCCTTCAGTTTCACTGACGATGACTCGCAGTTCACCGGCAAGGGTGTTGACGAGCGTGCTTTTGCCGGCGTTGCGTTTGCCTACGATAGCAAGGAGAACGCCGGCGTCCGTAGATGTGTGCGTTCTGGGTTCACCGGCGTCTGGTATTTGGCCAATACGGCCTCGGATAGTTTCCAGTAGGTCCGCCTTGTGGCGGCCACTGGTCGCCGAGACCATGGTCGGTTCGCCCAAGCCTATTTGCAGGGTTTCGTACGCTTCGGGTTCGTGGCTGGGCCCGTCCACCTTGTTGGCGACAAGCAGGACCGGTGTTTGGCCTGCCTCGCTACGCAGCAGTTGGGCCACTTCACGATCAAGAGGCAGCAGGCCACTTTGGGCATCCGTGACGAAAAGGATCAAGTCAGCCTCGGCGATGCCGATGGCAATCTGCTGTTCCACTTCGGCGGTAAGGTTTTGACTGTCTTCGATACCGTAACCGCCGGTGTCGATCAGCTCGATGGCTTGCCTGTCGCCGCTGTCGTTGTCCGGCAGTTGCACCATGGCGCTGACACGGTCGCGAGTGATGCCCGGCGTCGCGTCCACGATACTGACACGACGGCCGGCCAGCAGGTTCAGCAGGCTGGATTTGCCCACATTGGGCCGCCCTACGATGACCACCTTCGGTATCATGGTCAGATTCTAATCACCTACGCCGCGTTAGGTGTGGTCTTTGAAATAAAAGGTTGCGGTGCTGGTGCGGCAAAAATCAATTCTTTTGCTGTCGTTGACGTTTTTGCCACAGTTGCTCGGCTTCGGGACGTCGGGCGTACAGGGGGATGAGGCCCATGGCTTCGCTGAAGCGGTTTTGTTGGGCAAGGGCGTGGCCGAGCCGCCAGACTTGCTCGCTGCGCGGCATGGCCAGTTGCGGGTCGAGCAGTTGGACATTTTCCGGCCAGGGATATTCGGGCAGGCAGCTACCCATAAGTGCAAGGGGGCGAGGCGCAGTTTTGAGCAATTGATGGGGCGTGAGGTGATCGGGACTGGTCGTCGATTGCCAACCCTTACCTGTGCGACTGTAGATACCGGTGTACATGCTATCGGGCTTGATGTCGAGACAAACAGCGACGTGTTCGTGCTCGGCCGGTGCGTTTTGCACGATGACGTCGAGCGTCGGGACAGCAACGATAGGCGTTTTGAGTGTAAAGGCTAGCATCTTCGCGGTGGCGACAGCGATGCGCAGACCGGTGAAAGAGCCAGGACCGATGGACAGATATATCTGGGTGAGTTGCTCAGGTTTGGCGGCGTGTTTGCAAAAAATCCGGTCGATGCCAGCGGTCAACTCGACGTTGTGACGATGTGGCTGGTCGAGTTCGAGCGTGTCGAGAGTTGCAGCGTCAGCTCCGAGCGTGATCGAACCGTGGCGTGACGAGGTTTCGATCGCGAGGTTAAACGTTGGGGTGGACATGAGACTATTGTAACGGAGGAGGGCGGCCCAATGCCGTTAGTAATATTCAACCGCCAGCATCGTGAAGGCAACGAGATTGCCTACCGCATGGAGGATGATGGTAATGAGGGTCGAGCCTGTCATGTGTCGTATAACGCCGAGAAAGATGCCGATCAAGAAAACGACGAATATTTCATGGGCAGGGTAATAGAAATGCGACAGAGCGAAGATCAACGAGGTGATTATGACAGCGCCTGCGGGCCTAGCCGGTGAGTGGGCAATCCCGCGAAACATGAATCCGCGAAAGACAATCTCTTCAAGTAAGGGGGCCGCGACGACCAGCATCAGGAAGACCAACGGAGCCCATCGCGGATTGGCAAATATGGCAATGACGTCATCGTCGACGGGCCGATCAAGCACTTTTGCAATGAAGATTTCACCGGTGGCAACGCCTGCTAGAGCGATCGCCGACAGGACCAAATGACGAAGGCGAAATTGGCGTAGGTTGAGGTATCCCAAGGCGTTATGTGTGCGCCAATGGGCAAGGAATACGAGCAGCGATATACATGCTGCTGCTGCTGCGAGGTAGGTGATACAGTTCAGCGGCGCCATGTAGGGCTGTAGCGCTTTTGCGGCTTTCTCGGCGGCGAAAAACGGATGCGTGGGGAGCAGGGTGTCAATCAGGAGCATCGTGATGAGTGTGAAAACGATGGCAATGCCCACCGTGATGGCGGCACAGGCCATTGTCCAGCCCAGCGTTGCCCAGAATCCCCAGGGGCGAACGTCGATGGGATCACCTAAATGGCGCAGGTATTGAATCCACGGCGGCGACAGGCCGTGTTGGCGTGCGCCTTTGATGATGGTGTGCAGGTACCGCCATGACGGTGTAAACGGACCGTCGGGTTCAGGGTTGGCCAGGTAGGTGATGGCCTCGATGTTGTCTCCGTCACGCAACGCAACTTGTATCTTAGTGCGCGTGTACTCGCCGTCGGCAACGCCCTCGTAGTCGTCGAGGGCTTGGAGGTCACGGTCGGAGAGTTTGTAGACGGCCCCCTCGATGTGGGCTTCGTGGTCGGCAACGATGCCCGCCACGCCACCCTGCCACTGACTGTCGGGGCGGGGAAAGACGAGGCGATAACCAAACGCCATGGCGGGCGAAACCGTTCTGAAATCAGGGCAGCGCTTGGCCATCTGACGTTGGTTCAGGTTCGAGCCGTAGGCGAAGTAAAAGTGCAAGGTGCTTATGCTCGACGTCGGGTGGCGATGAGGAACGCTAGGCAAATGGTGATGGTGTCTAGGGCATCAGTGGCAGCGACGTATTTAAGAGCCGGCACGGGTGTCTGCGTTTGTCAGGGCCGCGAGTTTATCCAAGGTGGTGGCTGCATCGCCGTTGTCGAGTGTTTCACCGGCCAGTTCCAGCCCCTGGCCCAGGTCGTTCGCCTGGTCGGCAACAACGAGAGCAGCCGCGGCGTTCAGGCAAACAATGTCGCGTGGTGGGCCCTTCTTACCTGCCAAGACGCGGCGAATCACCGCGGCGCTGGCTTGGGGGTCGTTTACCTGTAACTGGCTCGGCTTGGCTTTGTGTAGGCCATACACGCGGGGGTCAACTTGTCGCGTTTCAACCTTACCGGCGTACAGCTCACTGATACGCGTGGGCCCACCGGTCGAGATTTCATCGATGCCACCGTCGCCCATTTGGCCATGCACGACCATGGCACGGTGCGAGCCAAGCGTGCAGAGCACCCTGGCCAGTGTTTCGGTCAAGTCGGGATCGAACACGCCTATGACCTGGCGGGCGGCACCGGCGGGGTTGGTCATCGGGCCCAGTATGTTAAACAGGGTGCGGATGCCCAGTTCCAGGCGAATGGGCATGGCGTGCTTCATGGCCGGGTGATGTGCCGGAGCAAAACAGAAGCAAATGCCGGCTTCGTCCAGGCAACGGGTAAGCGTTTGGCCGGTGACATCGAGTTTGACACCCAGCGCTTCAAGAACCTGCGATGAGCCGGACTGGCTGGTCACCGAGCGGTTGCCGTGTTTGGCGACGGCGACGTTGTGTGGTCGCCCGGCCGCTGCGGCGACGATGGCGGCGGCGGTGGAAATGTTGAACGTGCCGCTGTGATCACCGCCGGTACCGCAAGTATCGATCACGGTCAGGCCGTCGGGCACAGCGACCGCGGTGACCTTGTCGCGCATGACTTGGGCCGCACCGGCTATTTCGTCAACAGTCGGCCCACGCTGCTGGATCATCGCCAGCAGGGCCGCGACCTGCACAGCCGGAGCCTGGCCAGTCATGATCAGTTTGAACGCCTCGACGGTTTGTTGCCGCGACAGAGGCTGGCCGCCAAGCAATTGATTGAGTAGTTGCTGCATGGTCGCTTTGTCCGGATGGCGATACTAGGGAAAGTCAGGAGAAGCAAGCCACGTATTGTGCATTTGGCGGGCCATTGGGCAATGGCCCGCCGCCAATGGCGGTTAAAACAACAGCGACACCAGCCACAAGGCTGCTGCGGCCAGGATCATGAAAGTGAGAATCTGCGCCGACATCATGGTCACTTGTTTGGGCAGTACAGAGAGGTCTTCAATTTTGATGGCCTTGTAAACGGTGGCGATGATCACCACCAGTAGGGCCAGCAGGACGAACCAGTGCGTATTGACCGGCAGCGGTTGGAGAAAAGGAACGTAAGCGGTGGACGGGACCAGGGTGGCGGTGCAGGTGGGCACAGTGAGGAATCCTCTGCAATCAGGTGCGGGCCGGTCTGTTCAGACGCTGCGGTCGGCAGGCAACGTCGATAACGGCCAGCAGATTGAGCAAACCGGCCAGTGCGGTAAAGAGTACGCCCTGTTCGTGTATGCGCGAGAAACTGGGTTGGTAGATTGGCCCATCGTTGGCTGGGGTGCGTATCAACTGGGCGGTTTTGGCCTTCTGGGTGGCGTAGTTAACGCCAATGGAGGGTGCGATCAGGGACTGGCCAAGGAACCAGAATCGATGTTGGCGGTGGTCGATGACCCCAATGCCACCGATAAGAAGGCCCAAAATCCAGAGCAGTGCGATGCTCAATCCGATAATCATGGCCCGGCGCTGCTGGCCGACGACCCAGTGCCCCAGGCCCGGCACCAGCCAACCGAAGAATGCTGGCCCCGGATTCCATCGTGCCGGTGGGTCAGGGGGTTGCTGGGTCAATATCGGTTCCCCGCTCGCGTGGTGGCGTTTGTCTGGGCGGACAAAAACCATTGACAAATCAACATTGACCGATAGTCTAACCGCCAGAATTGCCTCAGCCAACGCCGCGCTATTAGACTATTGGGCCACCACGTTTGTCAATATTAAGTGTAGGAGAAGTAGGTATCATGGAAGATTCGATCGACTGTTTGGTCTCTGCAGCCCAATGGTCCTATAATACTGCCCTTTTCGTGTCTTGTAAGCCGCTATGGCATGTCGTTGCCGGCAATGAGGCTGCTCTTGAGTACAAAGGACATTCAGACGATGAAGATGATGGAGGGCACGACGACGACGACGATGATTTCGACGACGACGACGATATGGATGACGACGAGCAAGACGATATGGATGACGACGAGCAAGACGATATGGATGGCGACGAGCAAGACGATATGGATGGCGACGAAGCCTAGCGGGACTTGGCGTCCGGGGCTTGGGGCCTGAACCTCAGATCAGTGGGATTGGGAGAAACCTATGAGCCAAAAACAAGTGTCCGGCGTGCAGGAAGCGGAATCAGTCAAGCGTGGCCCGGATCGCCGACAGAGTGTGGTGGACACACGCAATAGCGAAACGGGGTTCGAGCGGCGGCGTGGCCCTGGCCGTCGGCGTAGCGACTTTATGCGCCAGGCTGACGAAGGCGAGTTGAGCCGCGAACAGTATCTGTTCGTGATGGCCATTGACGCCTACAAACGGGCCAACGATCGGCCGTATCCAGCTTGGACGGAAGTGCTGGAAGTGATCCGTAAGCTCGGTTACCGCAAGACGTGTGCGATGCAGGTTCAATTGGATGGCTGCGAAGACTGGCAAGAACCTGTTGATGCGCCGATCTGGTGCGAAAGCGGTTGAACCGGGCCACTGGCCGCGGGATGCGGTTCGACCAATAGACGATGTCCGGCGTATCATCTGTCCATGGCCGGGCCGTTGCCTTATCAAATTGCGGTGTTGTGTTACCTGTTCGACCCACGCGGTCGCGTCCTGCTGTTGCATCGTTGCAAGGCTCCCAACAAGAATCTGCATTCCCCGATCGGAGGCAAGCTCGATCAGGACAGCGGAGAAAGCCCCGTTGCCTGTGCGATTCGTGAGATCCGCGAGGAAACGCGGTTGCAGGTAACTGCATCCCAGCTTCACCTGACAGGTATCGTTTCGGAGACCGGTTACGAGCAGCAGTCCCACTGGCTTATGTTTCTCTACGAGTTGCTGCAGCCGGTGGAGGTAGCCGAAGAGGCCATGGCTGAGGGCAACTTGTGGTGGCACGATCGCCAGCAGCTGGATCAGTTATCGATTCCGCAGACAGATCGTCAGGTGCTCTGGCCTCTGTTTTGGCGGTTTAGAAAGAGTTTTTTTTGCGTTCACATCGATTGCACCGACGGGGCAATCAAATGGAGCATCCAGCAGCCTGCAGGGGAGACGGTAGGTTGTAAGCCAAGACCGTGACGGGCTCGTAGGCTGACAATGCAGGGTTTACCAAGCCGTTCCAATCCGCGGGCCTGGATAAGATTGCCCGCCGCACCGGGTTGGCCAACTACGGGTATTTTACAACGGCACGTTTCGTCACTTGGACGATGTCGTTCCTAGTCAGTACCACCAACTGTAGTTCCTGTCGCGTTATTGTGGGTCGCCGTCACTACGATGCTGGCTGGCAAGGTGGGGCAGGCCCATTCACAAACGCCGCAACCGATGCAACCGGGCCGTACCTCGATACGCCCATCATCACCGACACGCAATGCTGACTCGCCCACCGGGCAGTGACGAACACAGATGCGGCAGTCTTCCGCGTTGCGGTCGGTCGTCCGCAGGCAACGGTCAAAGTCCATTTTTGCCAGGCCCATGTGGATCTGATCGACATGTTGGACCAGTTGCAGTGCTCCGCTGGGACAGACGTTCATGCACGACAGGTCGTCACACACGACACAGGGCGACTGGCGTGGGATAATGTGGGGCAGACCCCCGGCGACCCGTGGTGGGTCGTGACGGTCGATCTCTATGCATTGGGCTGGGCAAGCTTCGACGCATTGCCCGCACCGGCTGCAGGTATCGGCAAACGAAAGTTCATCCAGCGCCCCAGGTGGGCGCAGAAACGCCGGGGGCGGGGCCGATAAGCCCTTGTCATTACGGTTAGCTGGATCGGATCGATCACCTGCGAATTGGAGGCTAGCGGCTACTTGTCGGCTGGCTTGTTCAAACTGATTAGCACTGTTGAGGAACAAACGGCGAAAAAACGACCGGCGATTGACCGATGATTTAGAGATACGGTGTTGATCCTCGGCCAAGTGGTGGCCCTTTCGAGTCTTTGGGCGTATCGTATCCTATTGGTCCGATTAGTAATATGAAAGTGGTCAGTCTGGGATTTTATATGACAAATAGATCTGTTGTTGCCAGTGTGATGCTTATTGTGGTTGCCCTATCCCTTGTCGCCTGCAGTCAGGACCGGCATGTGTTTCGCAGCACGGTGTTCAGCCCCAAGACCATCGCGGTGCGTGACATGGTCAGTCGCCGCGTGATCTGGTCCAAGGATGTACCCGTTGGGTATAAACTGGTGATGGATTTTGACTCGCCCTATGAGATGGCACCATTTCGGATCGGGAGCAATCCGCCCAAGACGTTAACCTGGAAGATCAATCGCATTGAGCCGGGTACGTTGCCACATATTTTGGACACGTTGCTTAAGAGCAAAAAAGGAAAACTGAGTCTTCCCGGCGTCAATATCATCATCGACGTGACGCTGCGTCCAGTACCGGAGTATCCACCCGGGTACTCGCCAGATCCACCCGAAAGCGAAGAAAAACCAACTCCACTGTCCGTGATCGAGGCGCCCGTGTCACCAGTGGAAGATATGCCCGAGCCGCAACCGGAAGTGTCCAGCAGTTCTCCTATCCAAGCCGATCAGAATGATCAACCGGCATCGGCCGCTGATTCACAGTCGACGGATACAACGAGATCGCGGGATTCAACTGAACCGGTAGACTCTGCACTGGAAGAGGTTCTCGATGATTTGGTCGACGAGTGATCCTGAGATGAACCATGCTTGCAGATATGCGATGGTCGTAAGTGGGCTGGTCATTTTGTGTACGTTCTACCTGCCCGTGTTGGCAGTTCCGT
>CAUZAW010000050.1:0-14117 GCA_963577735.1 Phycisphaerae bacterium
AGTACTCGGTAGCGTCGCCGAACTGGCTGGTCATAGATTGCAGATGGACTACACTGCAGACATGGCTACCAATAAGGTAACTTCCCTTGTGGTAACTGACTTGGATGCCAGTGGAACGACCAGTGCAGGCTGGGATGGCAGTGAGACAACGTACGCTCTCTCCTGGAACATCAATAATGTTGCCGGTAGCGGTGCAACTGGTACGACTCACTTTGGATTCCACAGTTGTTGTGACGGTGCCTCAGGACAATACACTTTTGGTATCATTCCTGAGCCCGGTACCTTGGCTCTGTTAGGCTTCGGTGGCCTGTCCATGCTGATGCGTAGACGGCGTCGCGCCTGATTTGGCATAAGTATCCTTGTTGTGTCTGGGTGTTTACCTAACACCTTGACTTGACGGGAAAGCCAAGATTCATACGAAGCCCCGGCCCCTCGGTCGGGGCTTCGTTCTTTTTTTGACTACCTAATCTGGATCGAACTATTTGCTGTGGCTCGACGCAGTTGACTGCAGCGTGTGATTTAACCGATATTGGTCCCATACGACCCTTGAGCGGCCATGTGAGTAACTGCCCCCTGCCTGCACGGAATGCTACCCACCACGCGTCTATGAACATGCACAGCAGACAGCAGGATGAGGATGGCCAAGCACAACCCAAGGTGGCACTGTCAGGCCGCAAGAAGCTGGTCTTTCGGTTGATCGCCGTCTCGGTGCCGCTGGTTGTGTTGGTCCTGCTGGAACTGCTGTTGCGGGTAGTGCCCGGGACCGATCACGACAGGCATTTGAAAATCAGCCCCTTTGCGATCTTCACGACCGTCTCAGTCGATGGCCAGCCCTATTACAAGATCACTCACCGGTTTGCCTACCAGCAACGCAACATCAGCTTTCCGATTGCCAAGCCGCCTGGAACGATTCGGCTGTTTTGCCTGGGCGGTTCGGCATCAGCCGGTTGGCCACACCCTGCTCAAGAAACCTACAGCGCCTACCTGCACCAGGCGCTGGCCCAGGCCTTTCCCGAACACAGCATTGAACTGATCAATGCCAGCGCCCACGGTTTTGCCAGCTACCGAGTCCGCCACGTTTTCGACCAGGTGGTGCAACTGCAACCGGACGCGGTGATCATCTACAGCGGCAACAACGAATTTCTTGAAAAGCGCGAGTATGAACCGACCTCGGCGGCGTTGGATAGGCTGGCCGATCATCTTCGCCTGGTGCGGTGGGTTCGAAACCTGCGTGCGAGCCCGAAAACAGACTTGTCCGGCGATGAACTGCATGAGGTCGGGGCCGTGTTCATGAAAAAAGTAAAGCGAGAATCGCTCGAACTTCGCAGCGACCCGGCCTTGTTCAAAATGGTCAAGCGGCACTATGCGCAGAGCATCGAGTACATGGTGCGACAGGCCCGGCAGCGAGGTGTACCGGTGCTGCTGGCGACGGTCCCGGTCAATCTCCGCGATTGGCTGCCCACGGTCTCCGACAACCGCTTGTCGGCAGGGGACATGGTCGGATGGCAACGGCTGTTTGACCTAGGACGCAGGCATTATCTGCAAGGCAACACCGAGGCTGGCATCACGTCCTTGCGTCAGGCCATCAAATTGCAGCCGTGGCATGCAGAATCACACTTTTGGATGGCCCGGCTGTTGGCAACCCATGGCCGGTCGGCAGAGGCGTTGGAAAGCTACCGCATGGCCAAGGACCTGGATTTCAATCCCTTCCGCGCCCATTCGGCGTTTAACCAGTCACTGCGACAGATTGCCGGCCGGCACGGCAACGCCACGCTGGTGGATCTGGAAAACGTATTTAGCAAGGCCGCCGACGGCGGCGTGCCGGGTTTTGATATGTTCTTGGATTACGTGCATCCGACCAAGCGTGGCAATCTGCTCGCTGCCGAGGCCGTGTTTGACGCGTTGCTCCAAGACACGACGCTCAAGTATCGACCGGTAAACACGATCTTTTCCTACCACGATCAGCTGCAGGCAAATAGTGGCTTGCCCTACGACGAGAAGCTGGACCTGCCGCTGCAGATGAGGATGTTTGGGTTTTGCTGTGTCAATCACCAATACTCCGCCGCGATCGCCAAGGCTGAACACATTTTCGCCTTGATCGCCAAGCGTGGGCAGACGGGAGAACCCCTCAACGTGACCCAGTCGCAGTTGGACAAACTCAAGCAAGGGCACGACGCTTTTGTTCGTTATCAGAAAGTGCGCCGCCAGGAAATTCTGGGCCAGCAAGTTGATCCGGGTGAAAAAAAACAGGCAAAACAACTGTTGGACCAGTTTTTCGGCAAGTGGTACAAGTACGGTACCTTCTAGAATAAAAACGTTTCTGACGGTGCTGTTTCAAGCAGCCAAGGGAGTGGATATGACCGGTCGTATTTTGCTCAGGTTGGGTCCTCCGGGATTTGAACCTAGGACCTTTGATCAAGGCCCTCAACAGGCAAGAATATAACGTTTAAGTGTATCGGCCACACCGTCCTGGTCATTGCTGGGCGCGACGACATCGGCGACGTCGAGCACTACCTTGTAAGCATTGGCCATGGCGACACCCATGCCCGCCCAACGCAGCATGCCAACATCATTGGGCGCGTCGCCGATGGCCATGACGTGCTGGCGAGTGATGGCATATTGGTCGGCGATGCGTTGCAGCGCTGTGAACTTGTCCACGTCGCGGTGAATGATCTGCATCAGGTGGGGCTCACCCACGAGAATCGTCGCCTGGCTACGGAAGCGTTTGACGACCGCATCCCGTATCTTTTCCAGTCGTGGTGGCGGCGCCAGCAGCATGACCTTGGTGACCGGTACGTGCAGAAACGATTCCAGCGGACCGACGAAATCGGGTTGGAAGTTAAGCGACGTTTCTGTGGGCAGTTGCCCAGCCAGGTCGTTGTTGAAGTGATCGGTGTACCACTTGTCGAGAATCTCTAGGCTGACGATGACGTTGGGGTCGCTGCGGCGGGCCGCCTTGATAATGCGCCCGGCCAAGGTCGAGTCCAGGGGCTGGTGGAAGAGATGGCGGTTTTGCAAGCGGTCGTGGATCAGTGCGCCGTTGTAGTTGATCTGTGGGGTGGTGAGCTTGAGCGCGCGGTGAATGGTTCGCAGGCTTCGCGGCGGACGCGCCGAGGCCAGGACAACATGTACGCCCCGATCATTGACCTGGCCGATGACCTTGACCGTTTCGGGGGTGAGGATTTTGTCGCTGCGTAGCAGGGTGCCGTCGATGTCGATAGCCACCATTTGCAGTGAGCCGGGCGCGCATGGCAACTTCCGATTCGAATCTCGATGGTCCTGGACCAACGCAAGCACCTTTAATCTGGTCCAATTGCCACGGCGGTTAACTCGACCGGCCAGGCCAGCAACTTGTGTCCGGGCCGGTGAGCCTGGAAGTTGGTCAGGCCAACGCGCTTGTCATCCGGGCTCTCGACGGTAAAGGTCGTCCTGCGTGACCAAGATTTCTTACCTTGCGCCAGGAACCGGCCGTGCGTGATGTCCGGGGCGGTTTACCCACTAGTCGTGGCGGCGGCCAGGGCGGCGTCGTAGTCCGGTTCCTGGGTCACCTCGCCGACCAGTTCGTAATGCGTAATCACGCCCTGTTTATCGATCACCAGTACGGCGCGGGCGAGCAGGCCCAGTTCCTTGATGTCCAGCCCATAGGCCTGGCCGAAGGCATGGTCCTTGTAATCGGACACAGCGGTCACATTTTTTGCGTCGGCAGCCCCGCACCAGCGGGCTTGGGCAAAGGGCAGGTCGACGCTGATTGTCAGCAGGACGACGTCGTCGCCGAGTTTGCCAACCTCTTCGTTGAATCGCCGTGTTTGCGTATCACACACGGGAGTGTCCAGGGAGGGTACGGCCGAGATGATCACGACCTTGCCATGAAATGACGATAATTCGACGGGATTGAGATCGTTGCCCACGGCGGCAAAATCCGGCGCTGCTTGGCCGGTTTGGACTTGATTGCCCACCAGCGTCAGCGGACTTCCCTTGAACGTGATTGCCCCGGTTTGCTCACTCATATCGGTTTTCCTTGCGTAATGTCCTTGTGGGCTACGCGCCCGACAAGGCGGGTATTGTAGGGCGCGTCGGCGGGTTGGCAAAGGCCAAACGCCGCCTTGGTGCGGGCGTACAATTATGTGTGGCTAGACCATGTGGCTCAGTGAACGGTGATGCGGTGCCTATTTACGTATACGAAGTCATCCTGGAAGACGGCGATCAGGGGCAAGTGTTTGAAGTGGTACAGAAGATGTCGGACCCGCCATTGGCCAAGCACCCGATGACGGGCCAGCCAGTACGGCGGGTGGTGCAGGCGCCGCACTTGCCCAAGACATGGACCGACAGGCAGGCCAGGCACACGCTCGGCGACAAGAACATCGCCGCGCACGGGCTGGCCCGTTACGAGCGCGGCAATGACGGCAAGTTCGTCAAGACCGCTGGCTCCGGACCGGACAGTATCAGTGCCGACTAATTTAATAAGACTAAAGTTATTGAAGCTCTGGCTACACACACCCTGGCGGGCGGTGAGGGGCCGATAGGCAAAGCAATGAGTAGTGTGATTATGCGACCCCATTTACATTTAAGGTGGTCGAGCGGTGGCAGATTTTTTAATAGATTTACAATGTAAATAGATTTACAATGCTTTTGTCAACGGGGCTCTGCAACGGCCAGATGGTGTTGGCGTTGAAGGCGAGAGACGCACATGATTTCGGACAAACCTGCGGCATTGTTGACCGACGAGCAGATGCGCCGCTTTATCACGAACGGTTACATCGCGGTGAAGGCGGACTATCCACCGGAATTCCATGCGGATGTTCGCAGCAAACTCAGCGACCTGCTTGACGGTGCCGAGGGCCAGCACGGAAACAATCTTTTACCGTACGTGCCGCAGGTTCAGCAGGTGTGGCAGCATCCCAACGTACGCGGCGCCTTGCAGAGCATTCTTGGCCAAGATTACGTGATGCACCCGCACCGGTACATGCACGCTACGCAAAAGGGCAATACGGACATTAAAAGCCATCAGGATGGCTTCATGGGCGGGTGGCAGGCGGGGGTGCGCAACCCCCGGTCGTGGTGGTTGATCGCCATGTATTACCCGAATGACGTGGAGCCGCAAGACGGGCCCACCGCGGTACTGCCGGGCCGCCAGTTCCTTACCCAATGGCAAGAAGGCGCCGAACGCGACCTCACGCAGGTGTATGGCCGCGCGGGCACCTGTTTTCTGATGCACTTTCATCAGTGGCACGCGGCAACGATCAAGAGCACGCCGGGTACGCGCATGGTGCTCAAGTTTCCTTTCGGTCGCACGGTTCGCCCAACTACGCCCACGTGGGACTGTACTGATGTCGATTGGCGGCTGCCTCGCGATGGCCTGCCGCCTTACACGCACCAGTTGATCTGGCGCGAGCAATGGAATTGGCTGGCCGGAAAGGGCAACGGCCGCGTCCCGCTTGATGGGACGGGAGAATCGGCGGGCAAGGCCATCGAGGCATTGCAGAGCGATGAGCCACGATTGAGGGCCGCCGCCGCCGACGAGCTGGGCATGTTAGGCCCCGCCGCAGCCGAACATGTTTCCGCATTGGCATTGCTATTACAAGATCATGACGAAGCGGTGTCACTGAACGCGGCCTATGCGTTGGCCGCCATAGGCCCCGCCGCGTTGGACAGGCTTGTCGATACCCTTGCCGGTGATGACCAGCGAACCTCTCGCCATGCCGCGTTTGCCTTGGGCACGATGGGCCGGCAGGCTGTTGGGCCGTTGGTCGATGCTGTCAAAGGTGAGTCGCCGACGTTGCGTAGCCATGCGGCTGTTGCGATGGGCAATCTCGATTGTAGCGACGAACAATTGATTGCGGTGTTGGCCAACGCTGTCAAGGACGTCGACCCAGAGGTCCGCTGTTGTGCCATCGAATCACTGGGCCAGCACTGCAGTGCCGCCAAGGCGGCAGTACCGCAACTGATTGATGCCTTGCAAGATAACGTAACGGAGACATGCGATCGCCGCCACCGCGGCGCGCTTGGCTGCATTGGAGCCGCCGCCGCGCTTGCGCTTGGCCGCATCGGACCCGAGGCGGCGGCGGCGGTGCCGGCGTTGGCGCGGTGTTTACCTGACAGCGAAAATCGTTACGTGACCGGCTTTGGCGTCGAAGCCCTGCACCGCATCGGTACGGACCAGGCGATGGACGTGCTTGTCACCTACTTGAAGTCGACGCGATTTTGCCCCATATCTCTGGACCCGGCACACCCGTACTGATGATGATCCGGCAGGCGTTACCGGGCGGCGTGGATTTCCAGTTGCCACCCCATGGCGCCGCGGTCGAGCGGGTCGCCTTCGAGGTAATTTTGCGTGTGCGGTTGCAGACGAATAAACCGGTAGCCGGGTTCGGTTCGCATTGGTTTGCCGCGGCTGTCTGAAAAAACGAAGCGGTATTGCAGGTTCAGTCCCGACTCCTGCCACACGGAGCGTACCGGTACGCTGACGGATGCGATTTGCGCCCTGCCGGCCGACGTCACCGACGCGGGTGAGAACACGATCCAGTCGTGGAGATTCTCCGATGCGATGATCTGCCGATTGCCGGCCACGGGTAGCAGGACGATTCGCCGGCCCGGCGGTCCTTTAAGCGTGTTTGTGGAGCAGCCCAGGAAACTGCATATCACCGCCAGCCAAATAAAACGCACAACGCTTCTGGAAACCCTTGTTATGCTCATGGGGAAGAACCCTATTTGTGTTGCAATGCCTGGCCCTCGCAACTGTTTGGTGATTATATCAGGGTGGAGATGGGTTGGGTCCGCAACATTGAGAGCCTGGCCAGCTATTGGTGATCATCGGTAAACATTAACCCACGAGGCGTGATCTCATGGCAGATATTGGCAGGTTGCTCGATCTCTTGTGGCAAGATTACATGGCACTGAACCGGCAGGTCCGGACAGTTCGCGGCCTGCTTGAGAAGGAAGGAGAAACGGTTGTCAATGATCACATCGCACTGCGGACGTTCGACGATTCACGGGTCGGGATCGACGCACTGGCCGGGGCGTTTGTCGCCGGCGGTTACCAGGCCTGCGGCGAGTACGACTTTGTCCAAAAGAAGCTGTTTGCCTGTCATTATGAACATGCGGACCCGGCGTTGCCGCGGGTGTTTATCAGCCAGTTGAAACTGGCTGAATGCTCGGCCGGCTTGCGCCAGATCGTGGCAGAACTCTTGGAGCAGGTTCCGGCCGATCTGCCGGGGCGATGGGATTTTCCGGTCAGTGGTCGCACTTGGAATGTTGACTACCGTACGTATGAAGTGCTGGCTGATGAAAGCGAATACGCCGGGTGGGTGGCGGCGTTCGGTTTTCGCGCCAATCACTTTACCGTCCTGGTTAATGCTCTAAAGACATTTGACGGCTTGGCAGCGCTCAACGCGTTTATCAAGCAGTCCGGCTACCCGCTGAATGATGGCGGCGGCGAGATCAAGGGCTCGCCGCAGAGCCTGCTGGAGCAGTCGTCGACGTTGGCTGATCAGGTTCCGGTTGATTTTACTGATGGGCCGCACACCATTCCCGCGTGCTATTACGAGTTTGCCCGGCGATACCCGACGGCGGATGGAAAACTCTTTTACGGCTTTGTCGCCAGCAGCGCCGACAAGATTTTTGAAAGCACCGATCGGCGTTGACTGCGACATGGCCGGGTCAGTTTTGAAACGGGTAGAGGGCACCCAGATCAAGTATTTGCGTCAGTTCATCCAGCGCAGCGTGGTTTTGGGCCAGTAGTTGCGGGTCGGCCAAGTCGTCCGGGCACAACTGGTCGCGGTAGTGGCGACCCACCCATCGGGTCAGTCGGCCGTACAGTTCGCTGGTGAACATCATGGGTTGATGCACATGCTCCAACTGCGTTTTGGTCAATATGACGCGCAGGCGCAGGCATGCCGGGCCGCGGCTTGCACCAAAAGCGGCGATGAACCCGGCGAGCCGATCTCTTCGTCGGGATTGATAAGCACTTGCCAGCCGACATGATTGCGCAGGGGACTTTGCTCGAACGCTAGGAGGGCCACGAGCATCACCGCCAGGCCACCCTTGGCGTCAGCCACGCCGGGGCCGTGCAGCACTTGATCCGTCGAGGCGGGTTTCTGACAGGCCGCTGGGACGGTGGACGGCGTCCATGTGGATGGCCAGCAACACCTGCACCGGCGCTTCCGGTCGTTTACTGATTTGGATCGCCTTGCCCAGCGGCTTGTCCACGATGTTGCCGTTTGCGTCGACGACAGATTGCGGGGCGAGTTCCACGTGCTGTATTTGGCCGTCGAGGTTGTAGCTCCAGGAGTTGATTGACGACCAGGTGGCCACTAGGCGGACCATCTGCTCCTGTTGGGTGTCGATCCAGTGAAGTTGGTCGGCGAAATTGTCGGCCATGATGCCCCGCGTTCATACCATCGCGTGTAATCAGATATCGGACGAAACGGACCGTTTCACAAATTGGCCAGTCATTGGTGGATCAGTGACCACGCATAGGGGCTGGATAGAGTTTGTCTCGGTCATATTAGCGGTTGACATCACCCAGTTGCAGCGCTATAAGTTATTGCTGGCACACAGAATCCGGCCGAGACCGGCCATAGAACAACAATCAGGGGCTTAGGGGTAAACAGCTAGAAACCGCACCGGCGGCAATTGCTTTGCGTGAAGGCCCACAATGGCAGAAGCCTCACTATCGGGCCGTAAATGATGGCCCGGCGGTGTGTTGGACAGGTTAGTAGCAAATAGTAGTATACTGGTCCTCCCCACCTGAATCTTACCTAGATTAAAAGGGTGCTAACCTTGGGCAAATTGAAAAGCAACGTGCCCGAGAGGGCCGAAACCATCAGCGCCGCGTCGGATGTGCAGCCTGGCGACGGGCAACAACAGTCACAAATGCAGTTGCAGATTGACGACGATCAGGTGTTGGTATCCTATCAGCACGACGGCACGCGTATGGGGTTCGGCTGAGGAGATTAACGTTGATTTTGCCAGGACCATTGCGTCCATCGAAGCAGCCCAACACGGCGAAGCTGAAGATAGACACGCGGGTGGTGCTAAACCCGTGGGCGGCCAAGCGTTTAGCGATCGCGTTGGCACAAGCTGTGATATGGTACGAGCAGACATACGGGACGTTGGAAGTTGGACGAGCGTAAACGCCGCGTAAACGACAGCGGGACAGTAGCGTAACCCACGGCATGAGCCTTAACGGAGGCACGAAACGCCCAGCCCTGCCGAATGTTGTCCCACGCGTTAAGAGTTGAAAGTGCGGTGTTGTAGCGGCGGCAGTCGTTACGAATAGATTCTCGCTTTGTGATCAAGGGCGATCAAGGGCGATCAAGGGTGGTTCGGGTGAGCAACGTCACGGGTGACCGGTTGCCCAGTGTGTAGAGCGTTGGTCGGGGCGGTATCCGTTGAAAGACGCTGGTATGTTCAAACGCAAACGGCGTTCAAAAGCCCGCAAGGTGTCTAGCCGGCATGGGCTCGAGCCACTTGAGCCGCGGGTGCTGTTGACGACATTGTTCGGCGGGGAAATTTTCGAATACGTCCCTGGCGATCCCGGTGCCAACGGTGGAATTCCTGAGTTTCCCTTTGACGCCGTCATCCAAGTGGCGGTCCACGGCGACGGCGTGGTTGAACTGATCGGCGGGGACCTGAATCAAGACAACGAACTGATCATTGGCAATCTGCCCGGCGAAATCGTGGAAAGCGTTCTGGGCAGGGATGGCCCTATCGGTGGCGGCCTCGGGGGCCGTGAAGGTCTGGTGGTCATCGGCCCGACACCGATTACTGACTTTGCGTCGTTCATCGGCAGCATCGGGTCGCCCGACGACGAATTAGAGCTTCAAGCCCTGGCGACCAGCGATATTGGCCAGACTTTTGCGATCAATCACTCCGACGTGGAAGTGGGTGACCAGACCCGGACGCTGATACAACTTGTTCAGGTCAGCGAGTCAACGGGCGAGTCATTCGTGCAGTCGGAATTGCACCAGGCGTTGCTGCGCGACGACATCATGTCGCAACTGAGCCTGGAGTTGTTGGAAGATGTCAGTGCCTTTGCGGTCGATCCAGGGACGGGTTTGGCTTACGTAGTTGCAGGTGCCAATCTTTTCGAGATCGACCGAGTCAGCGGTGAGCTGACGTTTGTCGGCCCGATCACAAGCGGTGGATTTACGTATGACGAACTGACGTTGCCGGGGACGGTGGATGAACAGATCGCCGGTTTCACATCAGATGCGGCCGGGATTTTCTTTTCGATATTTGATGACACGGTACTGAACAACGCTCTGTTTAAGAGCAACGACGCCTCGAACCCGTTGCCGCTTGCGGCCGTCAATGGTGATTTTGGCGATATCTTCAACTTCGTCGCGGTAACCGTGGGCGACAGCGATCTTGATCCGGCCTTTGCCGTCAACGCTCCTGTTGGCAACGTGCTGGAGCTTTACCAGATTCCCCGCGATGACGGTTCGGTCACGGGTACGGTGGGCGCGGTGCTTGCACCGGTGCTGGTCGGCCAATTGGTAGACGACTTGGGCAATTCGATTGAGCAGGCCAATGCAATTGACTTCGACAGCGACGGCGGGTTGTTCGTCGTCGGTACTCGCCCGGCAGTGAACGCGGAAGGCGAGCAGGAGGTTTTCCGGATCGACCCAGAGACGGGGATCGGGCAGCTGTTGACGGTGATCGAACTTGATGACGGCCCGTTGACGTCGCCGGTGACCGGGATGGCATTCGACTCCGAGGATCGGCTGTATATCGTTGCCCGGATCGGTGACCAGGACGTGCTGGTCCTGATGGATTCTCGGTTCAACGCCCTGCCGTCTGCCTCCACGCAGGTGACCGATCCGGGATCGGTCTCGGCCAAGCTGGTGGGATTTGGCTCGTTTGCCGATCCGCTTGCCGCGGACCCGGAACACGGCCGCTTTTTCTCGCTGTTTAATGACGATGTGTTGAACACATTTCTGGCCACAAGCATCGCTGACGGGGACCCGGACGTCGATGGCCAAGTGGAAGAGCACGGCCAGCACAATCCCCTGGCGTCGGTCAACGGCGACTTGGGCACCGACGAGTTCAATTTCGTGGCGCTGGCGGTCAGCCCCAACGACTCGGACCCCGCGTTTGCGATCAACAATGCCGACGGCGTGTTGGAACTGGTACGGATCAACCGCACGGACACTACAGACGGCACAGCCAACGGGTCGACGGACCTGACGACGCCCTTTACGGTCATCGGCGAGTTGACGGACCTGCTGGGCAATGCGATTGACGAAGTTAACGGGCTGGACATGGACAGCGGAGGTGTGCTGCACGGTGCGGGATTCAACATCGACGCGCCGGTGCCCACGGTGACGGTGGGCGGAGACTTGGGCGGCGACTTTGACTGGCGAGGCCTGGCAAATATCGGTGATGGCGAATCGTTGTATGCCGTGAATTTTAACGGGGCGACCAACGACCTTTACCAAATAACACGCGATGTGAACACGGGTGTGATTGACCAGTCGCCAACATTTCTTGGAGAAATTCGCGACTTTAACGGCGTATCGATTCTCAACATCAACTCGATCGAAGCAGATCCAGTTACGAACCAGTTGCTGGTTATCGGTATGCAGACCGCCGGCACAAGCATGGAGCTGTTCGAAGTTAACAACATTACGGCCATCGCCGAGTCGCGGGGCGTCCTGATGGCGGACCTTGACGGCGACGGTACGGCCACGGCCGTGACGGATCAGATAACGTCGCTGGCAATTTACAACGCGGCCAGTGAGCCGGATGCAGATCCATTGGAAGAAGGGCAAAACCTGGTTGTGACGCCGACGGATGATCCTGGCGAGTTGTCGGCTGCACTGGTTAACGCCGGTAGTACGGGACTTACGATTACCGATATCACGGTCAGCGCCCATACCGGCCTAGGCGGTGAAATTTCATCGGGCACGTTTGTCAACCCGGGCGGTATATACAACTCGATCGGCGACGGCGTGATCATCAGTTCGGGCGACGCGGGGGACTACGGCGACGGGCCGAGTACCAGCGGCGGCAATACCATGGCGTTTGGCCAGGAAGCCTCTGCGGACCAGGAACTGCTGCTTGACCAGATCACTGACGGGGGGGCGGACCACTTTGACGTCACGCAGATCGATATCACCTTTGACATGGACCCGGGGTTTGACTCGGTGTTTTTCGACGTGGTCTTTGGCTCGGAGGAGTTTGATGAGTTTGTAGGCACGTCTTTTATTGACGCGTTTGGAATGTTCGTCAATGGCGTCAATGTGGCGGAGACCGACGGGTTTCTTGTCAACGTCAATCACCCGGATATGGCGTTCCTGGAAGGTACGGAATTGGACGGCGTTCTTTTTCCGGAAGGTAACCCGGTGGTCAATTTCGGCACGTTCGTTGGCAGCGGGTCAACGGATAACACGCTGACGTTCATCATTGCCGACAGCTCGGATTCGACCTTGGACTCGGCAGCGTATATCTCGGGGATCAGCGGAGCGCCGAGCAGCGACATCTTTGCCGTATTGCGTGATACGAGTACGGTTGCCGGCGGCGAAGACCGGCTGATTCAACTGGCGCCCCAGACGGTGGGTTCTACTACCGTCGTCGGGATTTTTGACAAGGGCTTGATCGAAACCTCGGCCGGCGGGACGACCAGCAAGGGGATGGATTTTACTTCTGACGGGGACCTGATCCTCAACAACGATTCGGATCCCCTGGTGGACGACGGTCTCGACGTGTTCGTGGCGGTGGACATGGAGGACGCGACCTTGTCGCAGGCCCGTACGGACCCTGCGGTGAATGCGGTGGTGCCGGACAGCCTGATCGGCATGACATCAATCCTGTCGACCAGCCGGTTCTTGTCGTTATTTGATGACGACCCGCTGACCAATGACCAGCTGTTTATCAGCCCCAATGAGTTGTTTTCGTTCGGGGCCGCGCCTGTGGCGATGGACCTGGATCTGGACGGGCAGTTCGACGAGGCTGCGGCCACGCAGGTGAGCATATTGAACGTGCCGGCGGGCCTTTCAATCGACGAAGTGCAAACGGTGGCCGTGGATGCGACGGGTGGCACGTTGACGCTGACGCACCAAGGCAACACGACACCGCAGTTGGCAGTTGATGAAGTGCAGGAACTGACCGTGGACGCGACGGGTGGCACGTTCACCCTGTCGCACGAGAGCGTCGTGGCGGTGCAAATAACTGAAGAAGTGCAGGAGTTGACGGTAGACGCGGGCGGCGGCACGTTTACACTGTCCTATGATGGCATCACGACTGAAGCTTTGGCTTTCGACGTCTTTTCGGGGGTGTTGGCCACTGCATTGGAAGCGTTCGACACTATTACAGACGTCACGGTGACCGGTGGAGCGGGTAATGTCGGCGGCACCAACCCGTACATCATTACGTTCACCGGCGTTGACGCGGGTGTGAATTTCGAGCCGATCACGGCTGACGCGACAAACCTGACCGACGGGGCAAACACGGCCACGGTCGTGCAGGTGACTGACGGGGACGCGGATGCGAATCTGGCGTTTGACATCCCGTCAAACACGTTGGAATTGTTGCTGGAAGGGCTGCCCAGCCTTACAGACGTGACCGTAACCGGCGGTCCGGGTGACGCCGGCGGCACCAGCCCGTATGAGATTACCTTTACCGGTGATAACGGGGGGGTTGACGGGGGAACTGACCAAGAGTTACTGATTGCAAATGCCGGGTCATTGACCGGCGGTGCAAGCACGGCGGAGGTGGTGGAAGCTATCAAGGGTGATTTTGACGTGTCGGCGGCGACGGTCGAGTCGGCGTTGGAAGCTTTGTCCAGCATCACTGATGTGACGGTGATTGATGGCCTGCCCAAGGGCAGCGGCATCAACTCGTACATCATTACATTTGTAGGTGCTGACGGCGGCACCGACATTTTTTCACTGGTGACCGCCGACGATATATTCCTGGCCGGGGGCGGGGCGAATGCGTTGTCGATGGAAGTGATCAAGGGCGGCGTTGCCTCGGACCGGGTTTCGACGCAGCCGATCAACGCGCTGGCGCACAATCCCTCTACTGACACTTTCTTTGCTGTGGAGCATCGTGACATCGCCGGCGTGGGCCAGATGGACCAGTTGCTGACGATTGACCAGTCACTGGCCATCGACGCC
>CAUZAW010000051.1:0-14022 GCA_963577735.1 Phycisphaerae bacterium
CAGGACTCGGTCAGCGCCCGGTCTATCACCGATCGCGAGCGAGATCCGCGCGTGGTCTACAAACGGGAAGGCTCACAACAATTCGAGCAGATGCAAAAATTGGTCAGAGACCGCGTAACCGAGTTGATTTTCCGTGCCCGACTGACGCCGCAGGTCGAAGCCCGCAGCGTGTACGGCAACCAGCAAGCTGAGCACGCCGAGTCGGCCAGTGCCATGTCAGTAGCAGCCAGCAATGCCGCAAACTCAGGAACACAAGATCAGCGCCAGGACCTCGAGTCGGCCCAACGCGCCGGCAACGACGATGCACGGCCCATGTCCCGCCACCAACGCCGAGCCGCCGCGGCCGGTAAAGGTGATCAAAGCCAGTCGCAGTCACCGCCGACAAAACCTGACTACAAGAAGCGGAAAAAACGGGGAAGCCGCTAGGCGCCGGGACGTGATACAATGAACTTGTGGATACAGATCCGCATTATGGTCACTAGTTGAAGAGTCACATGCATGAAACGGTTTTCACGCAAAACTTTGGCGTTGGTCGCAGGGTTGGCAATCGGTTGGTACCTTGCGGGAGTCGTCAGCCCCCACTTGCCGTTTGTGCACGTCAGCTATGCTGAAGACTCTCACGGCAACATGAAAACCAAGCAACACAAGTCTGAACATGGCCCGTACGATAAAGCTGCCAAATTACTTGTGCCGGCTAGGCATGACGCAACTTGGTTCAAGCCCGTACTCTGGAGCACGATAGCATTGTTCGCCGCGGGCCTGACACTGGGCTCTCTGGCCTTAACCTTGCGTGGGCCCGAACCACCCGACGCGGCATCTGCGCGTGGGCATGACGCCGACGATCATTAACACCTGCACCAGGTCGGTTATCGCGCCACAACCGGTCAAAGCAACTGGCTGATCACCGAGTCGGCTACGAACAAGCCCTGCCGCGACAGACGTAAATGCGTTTGTGTCTTTTCGAGCATGGTTGCGCCGATCATCTGTCCGATGATACCCAACCGCTTGTCATCGCTGGCAAGGTTTTCTTCGATCCACTCAAGCGTGATGCCTTCACGTAGACGAAGCCCCAGCATGATCTGTTCGCCGATACGCCGCGGCGGTGACAACTTCTCATGATCAACGGTCACCGGTTGAGGTCCCGAGTCGAGGTATCGTCCCAAGTGCGGGTCATTCTTCCAGCGATGGCCGGCGATGTGACTGGCCGCCGAGGGGCCTATACCCAACCAGTTACCATTCGTCCAGTACAGCATGTTGTGCTGGCAGCGATATGTGGACGCATTCGCACTGGAGCCTTGCGGTAGTCGTGACCAGTTGCTGACCTCGTAATGTTCGAACCCGGCGGTCATAAACCTGTTCATGATATGCTCATACATCCGACGCTCCACGTCCTCGTCCACTGAACTGACCTGCCCCAGACGCAGGCGTTGCGTCATGGCAGTATTCGGCTCATAGGTCAGCCCGTAATAGCTGGCATGCGTCGGCCACAGGGCCAACACCGCATCCAAGTCGACGTCGATCATCTCCAGTGTCTGGCCCGGTATGGCATGGATCAGGTCCAAGTTGATATTGCTAATGCCCGCTTCCCGAAAGTGGCCGACTGCCCGGCTAACACTTTGCGGGTCGTGCCATCGCTCCAGGGTCTTGAGCAAATCGGGATCAAACGACTGGCAACCAATACTTACCCGGTTGACCCCGCCGTCGGCCAGTACCTGTGCAAGCGGACCGGTCACCGTCTCCGGGTTGGCTTCAACAGAAAATTCTTCGACACTATCAAGCAGGCCCAAGCCACGCATGGTCTGCAAAAGGCGTCGCCACAACTCCACTCGCATATAGGTGGGCGTTCCACCTCCCACGAAAATCGTGTTAGGGCCATGTGCCAACCAACGGGATCGCCACACCAGTTCATCGATCAAACGCTCGCAAAACACCGCCTGCCGGTCGCTTTCGTTATCCAGTGGCTCGGCAATGCTGTAAAAATCACAGTAATGACATTTATGGAAACAAAACGGAATATGAATGTACAGCCCCGTGGGAGCGTTTTCTCCAACAAGGGCCTCCACTTCAACGCACCAATCGGGATTCTGTACCGATTGCAATTGGCCACCGTCACCGATAGCATGGCTTGATGGTGGTTTAACCTGCAGCCTGACATGAGAATCACCTGTGAAAGTATCCATGGTCATGTTCAAGGCCGACGGTGAGCGCCGCGACTTTCCCCTTAAACAAGTGCGAACGGTCTTGGGCCGCAACCGTAGCTGTGACCTGCGCATCCCGCTCTCAAGTGTATCACGAGAGCACTGTGAAATCCTAATCGAGGAAAACAACGTGGTGGTGCGCGATCTCGATTCGCGCAATGGCACTTACCTCAACCACAATCGCATTGAACAAACCCCCCTGGAGGCAGGGGACGAACTGGTTGTGGGACCGGTCGTTTTTACACTGGTCATCGATGGTAAGCCGACGCAGATCGATCCCGTGCCCTTACTGCTGGAGTCCTACACTACTCACAACGATACCGCTTCGGGCGCCACCGCGGCACCGATAACCGCGGCCCTGGATCAGAGCGGCCGTGCCAATACGCCGCACAGCAGCCAGAACGATCATGACGAACCGCAGATTGAGTTGAAAGATTCTGTCACGTCGCTCGAGGCGATGAGTAATGAGTCGGGTGAATTGCCTGTACTGACCGACGAGGATCACGAAAACGACCAATCATCGTCCTAGCTACTCATTTCTCAGTCTCGGCTTATCCTGGCCACAGGACTACCCTCGTCGCCTTGAGGCGCAAGTTCATTGCTGCTTGCGCTTTTAGGCACGCTGACTAGCGTGCCGCATTGGCGACAACGAACCGTCTTGCCACGCGTTGCACCAGGCACACAAAGCAATGAGCGGCAACCCAGATTGGGACAAATCAGCCGTATCGGCGATAACATCATGGTAAGCTCCAGCCAATGCCAGACTCGCTACGGTAGTTATCGACCGCTATCCCAATAGCCTTAACCTATTCTGTGGTGGCAATGGCATGACGAAATTACCTCTCGCTTATCGGGACTTGTCCGGCACTGGGCCGTACATTTGAGATGCCAAATAGCACGATCGTCATTCGAACATATGCATCCATTGCCGCATACACATCACACGCACCACAAGATGGGCCTGCCACATGGCAAATAGCATGATCAAGTTACCTGGCCAGCACCATGGATTTGACATGTGGACTTAAATGTCGGCACAGACAATGTTGCCGAGGGGCTGCTGCTAACCTTGTAGCCACCTCGACCCAGCGTTATCCTCTGGCACAGCAGACTCAATTGCTCCCCGCGGTGGTCTCTATTCCAGGCCTTGTGCAAATTAATATGGCTCACCTTTACCCAGTGTCCGGCTCATGAATACCTCGGCGATCAAACAGCTACGCAAGAAACTGGCCCAGGATGAACCGGTCTACGGCATGTGGATTAGTCTGGATGCAGCCGCCGTGACCGAAATAGCCGTCGTTCTAGGCCTCGACTGGATCGTCATCGACGCCGAGCACGGCCATCTCGATTGGCACGAAATCATCGATCACATCCGTGCCGCCGTGCGCAGCGACACCGTCGTGCTGGTACGCATCAGCGAATTGAACATCAGTCTGATCAAACGCACCTTAGATATCGGCGCTGACGGCATCGTCATCCCCTGGATGGAAACTGTTGAACAACTGGAGCAGGCGGTGTGGTTTTCACACTATCCACCCAATGGTCGTCGCGGCATCGGTGGCGAACGCGCTACCGGTTGGGGAAAGGCCATCGCCCAAGCCGCCGATCAGGACGACCCCAACGTCATTGTCATGCCCATCATCGAATCCGTACAGGCCAAGAAGAACATCGATCAACTCTGCAAGGTTGACGGTATCGACATGCTTTTCATCGGGCCGGCGGATTACTCCGCCACGGCCGGATATCCCGGCCAGTGGGAAGGGCCCGGAGTCGCCGATCAACTTCTGCATATCAAAGACACCATTCGTCGCCACGGCAAACATTGCGGCCTGCTTGCAACCAGTAACGACAACCTTATCGAAAGGCGCGACCAGGGATTTCGCGTCATCGGGTTCGGTATGGACACCGCTTTGATGATGCGCAGCCTCGAAGAATCTTTAAGCAGGGTTGGGCGTAAGGCCCGGATCAGCACCAACCTCAGGCCCGGATAACCCCAATACTATTGGATTTCAAAAGATGTCCGCCGCCACTGACAGCAATATGTTCCAAGTAGCCATAACTGCCGATGTTTACAATGCCGACGGGTCTACCGTATACAAGGACTTGGGCTTATCACTGCTTGCAAAGCAACCGCATATTTCCCACGGTCCTTTTGACGAGCACCGACCACAGATTGGGGCGGATCAAATCGGTGATGCCCACGGCGTGCTGGTATTTGCCGCCGCCGTCACCACTGAATCTGTTTCCAATTGCAAGAACCTGCTGGCTTTCGGCAGGTTCGGTGTCGGATACGACAACGTTGATGTCGAAGCCTGCACTGAAGCCGATGTGCTGCTTTATACCACCGTCGGTGCCGTGGACTACCCAGTTGCCACCGCCACGCTCACCTGGATGCTCGCCCTTTCCCACCATGTCCGTGTCAAAGACGAACTTGTTCGCTCCGGTCGCTGGCATGATCGAAACCAATACATGGGCTGCGAACTTCGCGACCGCACTCTGGGCATCATCGGCTTGGGTGGCATCGGCCGCGCGTTGATCAAGCTTTTGGACGGCTTTGCCATGAGCCAGCCCATCGCCTTCGACCCCCTTATCGACCCACAGGTAGCAAAAAAATTTGGCGTCGAACTGGTCGAACTTGACGAACTGCTGCAAATTTCCGACTTCGTCTCCATCCACTGCCCGCTCAACAAGCAGACGAGAAACCTGATCGGCGACCACGAATTGGCCCTGATGAAGCCGAACGCTTATCTGATCAACACCGCGCGTGGCGGAATTGTCAATGAAGACGCGCTTTACGAAGTGCTGGCCAATCATCGCATTGCCGGCGCCGCGATCGATTGTTATGAAAACGAACCTATCACCAAGCCACACCGCTTCGGTGAGTTTGAAAACACCCTATTGGCACCGCACAGTATCGCCTGGACGGACGAAATGTTTGCGGACATCGGACGCGCCGCCTGCCAGGGCATGGTGGACCTGTCTCTTGGCCATGCCCCGCGCAGTATCATCAACCCCCAGGTACTCGAAAGCCCGGGTTTTGCGAATAAATGGCGACGCTTTACTTCCGACCGCTGACGCTGCCCCACCGCTGCCCCACCGCTGCCCCACCGCTGCCACGAAAGGCTAAACCAAATGAGACGACTAGAAGGACAGGTTGCCTGGATTACCGGCGCGGCTTCCGGTATGGGGCAAGCCACCGCCGAACTTTTTTCCGCCGAAGGCGCTGCTGTCGCAGTCGTTGATATCAACGAGAAACTGGGACCAGATATCGTCGATCGCATCAACCGAAAGGGCGGACGCGCCAATTTCTTTTCTTGTGACGTCTCCAAAGATGATGACGTGAGTTCCTCCATGCGACGCACCGTTGAAAATTTCGGGTCATTGTCCATCATTATCAACAATGCGGCCGTCAGCGGCACGGGCTTGCTGCATGAAATGACTGAGCAGGAATGGGACCGGCAGATGAATGTCAACGTTAAATCCATCTTCTTCTCCGTCAAGCACGGCCTCGAACACCTGGCCAAGCACGAATACAGCTACATCGTCAATATCGGGTCCATAAGCAGTTACGTCGGCCAGGAGTCAACACCGATCTACACCACTACCAAAGGCGCGGTGTTGCTGCTCAGCAAGTCCATCGCGCTAGATTACGCTCACCTTGGCCTGCGCTGCAACTGCATTTGTCCGGGCATCACCGATACGCCCATGCTGCGTAATGCCTTGTCAACCATGCCAGATGGTGATCAGGTGCTGCGCGATCGCCTGCGCAGAGTGCCACTTAACCGTGCCATGACACCCAATGACATTGCGCGTAGCGCCCTGTTTCTTTGCTGTGAAGACTCGGCCGGTATCACTGGTGAATCTCTGCTTGTAGATGGCGGCTACCTTGCTGCAGCCGAATGGAACGCAGACAAGCATTAATTGGGGGTACTGCTCATGAAACTCAAAACTGCTTGCGCCGATTTTACCTTTCCACTGGTAACACATGACCACGCACTTGACCTGATTGCCATGCTGGGCGTCACAGGCGTGGATATCGGCCTGTTCCACAACCGTTCCCACCTGCAACCGACCGACCAATTCCAAAACGTTGCACGCTCTGCACGAAACCTCAAGAAGAAGCTCGATGAACGTGGGCTCAAGGCTGCCGACATTTTTTTACAGGTTGCCGACAATGTTGAATCCCATGCCATCAACCACCCACAAGCTTCGCGTCGCAAGAAAGCTGCGCTCTGGTACGAAAATACCATCGAGTACGCCGCCCGATGCGGTGCCCGCCATATCACCACACCACCAGGCGTTTATTTTTCCGGCCAATCCAGGGCTGCCTCCTGGAGTCGCGCCTGTGATGAACTGGCGTGGCGCGTCGAGTTGGCACGGCGCAACAGCATTACCCTCGGCGTCGAAGCGCATATCGGCTCCATTGCACCTCGCCCCGCCGCTGCACAGCGGCTGATCAAGGCAATACCCGGCCTTACCCTTACCCTCGATTACACGCATTTTACCCATGCCGGTATCCCTGACCGTCAAGTCGAGCCGCTCGTGCAACACGCCAGTCATTTCCATATACGCGGTGGGGCCAAGGGCAGACTCCAATGCTCCTATGCAGACAACACCATCAACTACAAACGAGTCCTCAAGGTGATGAAAGAAACCGGATACCGCGGCTACATTGGCCTCGAATATTGCTGGACCGTATGGGCGCGGTGCAACGAAGTGGACAACCTTAGCGAAACCATTCTCTTCCGAGATTTCCTAAAAACTACAAATCTGTGACCGCAGGCTTAACCGCCCAGATAATACTCCATATTAAAATACGGTTTTGTTTACGCCTTGATTTATACCCCACCTTCTGCTACCTGTAACCGCTTTGCTCGGCCCCGTGCGAAAGGTTTCAACTGAAATGGCCCCGTTCAAGGTGGTAATGATCGTTCATGAGGACATCGCCGGCCCGGTCCCCGATAGAGTGCTGAAGCAGTTCACCGATGAGGGGATAGAGTTTGCAGATATTCCGTGTACGGAACCAGAACAGGTTGTTGATTGTGCCGCAGATGCCGATGTGATCTGGGTCTTCGGCGGATCACATGTAATATCGGCCGATATTCTTGACCGACTACCGCGTTGCAGGGCCATTCTCCGGTCCGGAACCGGCACTGACAATATTCCTGTCGACAAGGCAACCGAACTGGGCATTGTCGTTGCCAACACACCCGAAACCACCATGCACCCTGTTTCCGATCACATGATCGCTCTGCTCCTAGCGATGGTGCGCCACATCGTCATCCAAGACCGCTGGATTCGCGAGGGCAGATGGGAACAGGAACATTTTGGCCTCTGGCCCAACTGGCACCTCCAAGGTCGTACGCTCGGCCTTGTGGGCTTCGGACGCATTGCACGGCAAATTGTTGAAAAAGTTCGTGGCTTTAATTTCAGGATCGTTGCTTTCGACCCTGCAGTAGACGCCGCCGTTATGGCTGAACATGATGTCGAGCCCGTCAGCTTGGACCAGATTTTTGAACAATCCGATTTCGTCTCACTGCACTGTCCGCTAACCGACCAGACGTACCACATCGTCGATGAGTCCAAGCTTCGTAAAATGAAATCCAACGCCATGCTGATCAATACATCACGGGGCAAGCTCATTGACGAACCCGCCCTAATCCACGCCCTGACTGAAGGGCGGATCGCCGCCGCTGCACTGGACGTATTTGAAACTGAACCTATAGATCCAGACAATCCGCTGTTAAAGATGAAAAATATTGTTCTTACGCCCCACCTGGCCGGCAACAGCAGCGAGTTTCCGGATAACTTCTGGAACGATTCTGCGAGAACGCTCCTCGAACTGTCCAGGGATCAGATGCCGCCCTGGTATGTCAATCCAAAGGTCAAGCCACGATGGCAGCCACTGCCCGGTTAACCAAACAGAAGAATTTTCGCTTTCAAAAAGAACAGCCAATATGCAAATTTATGATTTCTCCTGTTCCTACATGACCTTCAGCATAGATCTGCAAGAAAAATTGCCGACCACGATGTCGCAAAAGCCCCCATTTACCTCCAATACCATAAGGATCCAACTCGACTGCCACTGCACCGTAACTGACAACGCGGGCGATTCCACCGAATACGTCCTCGGCGCCCCGTGCAAATCTGAGCAGGTCAACGTTAGCAAAAATATCTGGCATCAGCCCAATGCTGACTATTGCGTAATAACCTCCAAGGATCAGTTCCTGCTGATCAAGAGTTGGGACATGCACGACAAGGGAATCAGACTCTACCCACCGTCAAGGGGCATTCAACCAGAAAGGCAATTTGGCAAGGTCGAAGATGCCTGGTCTCGCATATCGATTGATCTACACAGAACCACAGGCCGGGCACTGCCATCCAACGACCATATCATCGAGGCGACGCTGGCCGGGCACCGGCTCTTGGGAAAGACCGAGTTTCAAACCGAAGATGGCTTGCAAATTCGACTCGAATACCCGGTGAAAACCATCAATATCGGCGAGCGAGAGCGCTTCTACCAGATCGACACCGGACCGGTCCTGTTTCCAGACCTGCCGCCCGGCGGCGAAGGCCCTATCGAACGGATGCGGCTGGCCTATGTAGCACACAATCGCCACGATTGGGCAGAATTTATAATCAATGTTCCCACAGCGATAAATGATGATATCAAGGTAAACCATTACTCGAAATCGCAAGGCGTCAACGCTGCCAATACACTCTACGAAACACAATAGCCACTGCAGACCACAAGGAAAATAAAATCATGACTGAAGTAGGAATCTGTTTTGTGGGCATGGGAGGCTTGGGCATGGCCCGTGCAAAACTGGCTCTCGATACGCCCGGGATAAGAATTGTCAATGTGGTAGACATAAATTCTGGCCGCGCCAAGGAGGCGAGCGAAGAGCTCGGCTGCGGCTGGCACAGCCAACTTGAAGATGCGCTCAAGGATGATGACGTTGAGGTTGTGATGGTCACCACCCCATCTGGCCTGCACGGGCAGTATGCCATCCAAGCCCTTGAGGCCGGACGGCATGCCATTACTACAAAACCCATGGAAGTAACACTCGAAAAATGTGACGCCATGATCACCGCCGCCGACAAGTCCGGAAAAATGCTTGGTGTCGATTTTGAATTGCGGTACACCGACACCATCCAGTTCACCAAGCATGCCCTGGACAACGGCCTGTTTGGAAAACCCATCCTCGCTGAAACACGATTGAAATGGTTTCGTAGCCAGGATTATTACGATAGTTCCGGCGGCTGGCGCGGCACTTGGGCAATGGATGGTGGCGGCTCACTGGCCAACCAGACTATTCACGGCATTGACGCGATCGTCTGGCTGATGGGCCAACCTAAAAAAGTCACCGCACGCGTCGGCTGCTACAGCCACGACATCGAAACCGAGGATATCGGTCTGGCCATCATTGAGTTTGAGTCTGGCGCCCTAGGCACCGTGACCGGCACAACCACCTGCCCACAGAACGTCTACTGGGGCATCGAAGTGCATGGCGATGAAGGCGGTATTTTTGCAGACTTCAGCCAAGAGCCCAAGTGGGTGTTCCGCGAAGGGCTCGAACACCGCCAGGAAAAATTACAACGACTGGCCCCCCACCACAATATCTTTGCCAACGTTGTCTCGGCCGTGCGCGAGGGCGGCCCGCTGATGTGCGACGGACGCCAAGGCCGCATGTCCATCGCACTGCTAACTGCCATTTATGAATCAGCTCGCAACGGCGGCAAACCCGTAACCATTGAATGAACCACGCCCATGAGATTTGCCATCTGCAATGAAATGTTCGAAGGTTGGGGGTTCGACGAAATCTGTATCGAGGCCGCCCGCTGCGGTTACGAGGGCATCGAAATCGCGCCTTTTACACTTGACGAAGACCCCTCGCGCATCACCGAACAACAAGCCGCCCAAATTGCCCGCACCGCCGACGAACATGGGCTGCAAGTCATCGCCTTTCATTGGCTGTTGGCCAAACCATCTGGATTGCACCTGACCACACCGGATGATGCCGTGCGCGCCCGCACCAGCGACTTTCTCAAACACTTGGCTCGCCTATGCGCGGCCATGAACGGCAAATATCTGGTCTTCGGCAGTCCCAAGCAACGAGATTTAATGCCCGGCGTAACTTACGAAGACGCTTTTGGCCGCGCGGCCGATATCTTTTCAGCTGTCGCGCAATACGCTGGTCCATTGGGTGTCAGCCTCGCCCTCGAACCGCTGGGGCCAGACGAAACCACTTTCATGGTCACCACCGAGCAGACGGTTCGTCTTGTCGAAACCGTCAACCATCCGGCCTGTCGCCTGCACCTGGACGTCAAGGCCATGGCCACCGAGGCATCCGGCATCGTGGCCACCATTGAAAACAACGCCGAGCACATGGCCTACTTCCACGCCAACGACGTCAACCTCCGTGGCCCGGGTTTCGGTGACGTCGATTTCACCCCCATCTTCGCTACGCTCAAACACATCGGCTATGACGGCTGGGTGAGTGTTGAGGTTTTCGACTACTCACCCGACCCGCAAACCATCGCAAAAAAAAGCATCGCTCACATGCGCCGGTCACTGGCACAGACGTAACCCACTTCCCCCAAGCCGCTCCAAGGGCCAACGGTGGGTCGGCGATCTTATTTGTCGTACGAAAACGCGCCCAGTTTTTCGATCGTCCTGGCCATGGCCTGGGTGCCCAACCTTCCGCCTCCGTCGCTGGCCACGGCCCGGAAATACGACTCGGCCAACGCTGTACCCGACAACCCAAGCCCGTTCCCCCTCCCCGCATCAGCCACCAGAGCCAGATCCTTGAGCACCAGATCAATCATAAACCCTGGCGCGTGATCGCCATTGGCCACCTTGGGGCCAAGATTAGCCAATTGCCATGATCCGGCAGCGCCCCCGCTAACCACTTCGATCATCTTGGCCATGTCCAGTCCGCTTTTTTTTGCCAGGGCCAGAGCTTCGCACACGCCCAGCAGGTTCAAGGATACACAGATCTGGTTGCAGGCCTTGCACGTCTGGCCCATGCCCACCGGGCCCACAAGCAGAATCGACTTGCCCATGGCCTCAAATATGGGCAGGCAGTGGTCGAACGTCATCTGATCACCACCCACCATGATGCTCAGTGTGCCATTTTTTGCCCCCACGTCTCCGCCGGAAACCGGCGCATCCAGCAGGGTAATGTCCTGCTTAGCCAAACGGTCCGCCATCTGCTGTGTGACCCTAGGGCTGATAGTTGAGTTATCCACGATGATCAGCCCGGCCTTGGCTGACTGCACGATCCCCTGCTGGCCGAAAATCACTTGCTCCACGTCGGCGGTATCGGTCACGTTGGTGCAGATCACGTCCGGCCCCGCGGCCGCCACGTCAGCCGGTGAATCAGCGACGGCAGCGCCCGCATCTACCAACGATTTGCACTTCGGCACCGTCCGGTTCCATACCGTGACCTGGAAACCTGCCTTGACCAGGTTTTCCGCCATGGCTGAACCCATGATGCCCATCCCGATGTAACCGACACTTCGAACTGCTGATTGACTCATGACATGTTCTCCACAATCGTTAGCGGCTCGACAGGATAGCGATTTTCCAGAACCTGTGTCAGCGGATCACGCAGATCGCCCGGGTCGAACCGCACGGTATAAAGTCTTGCCGCCGCGCCCACTTGCAGCGTCGCATGATGCGCCGCCAGCCCCAACGCCTTACACCCATTGACCGTTGCCATCGCCAGTAATTGCCCCGGCTCGGTACGGTCACGCCGGTACAAGTAACGCATCTGTGCCAGGATACCCAAGGGCTGCGGTTCGTCCGCCGGTTGGCATATGATCGAGTCCGTGCCTAGGCATACGTTGACTTGGCCAGCCCACATGTCCCGATAACGATGGCCTCGATGTCCAAAATAATCGCTGGCCACTGGACAGTACGCTACTGACGCACCGCAGCGAGCCAACATTTCAATGTGTTCGTCCTCCACGTAATTGCAATGCGTCACCAGCCAACGGGCCCGTTCCAGATAAGGCTCCATCCAGCGGACCGGGTGATACCCATTGCCATAATGCGCGGCATAATCGTTGTCCCATACGCCCAGCGATTCATGTAATTGGCGTAGTCGCCCCGTACCCTCGGCTACAAACTCGATTTCCTCACGTAACTCGGCCAGATGTGTGGATACCGCCAAGCCCTGGCCGCAGAACGCTTGCGTCACCGATTCATATACACCCGGCCCCGTTGAGTACGGCGCATGCGGCTGTAGGCCGACCCGCACTCCGTTCCGCTGGCCCGCATCGGCGGCCAGAGTCTCAATCCGCGCCACCTGTTTTTGACGCCGTGGGCCATCTATCCCGATCAACTCAGCAAAGCTGACACCCACAAGCGCTGATGCCTCCAGCGCCGTTCGGGCGGCGCCCGGCGACACCCACGATTCAATGTCGCCCACCGCCGTTACCCCGCCAGCTAAACACATCACCGCACCCTGCTCGGCCGCTTCCCCCGCCGCTTCACAGGTGCCCCGTTGCTTTTGAAGCATCATCACCCAGTCGGCGAAATCACCGGTCAACGGCTGGGGCCCGATACCGGTTAGATCCAGGTGGGCATGGGCATTTACCATCCCGGGAAAAATCAGCGCATCGTCAACGCGGACAACGTTTTCCCATCGATTGATCTGCCGGCGAACCTGCTCGAGAGACCCCGAGGCAAGGACCCGCCCACACCTCACCGCCACCGCGCCGGGCCGCACCACCCCCAGTTCGGTATCCGCAATCGCCGCCGCTTCATAGATCACAGCTTGCTGGCCAGCCATACGTCCTCCAAGCCATCGGGGCACAAATCCAATTAAACGTTACAATAGTTTTCCAGCAATCACACGATCAACGGGTACAGTTGGGGAATTTACAAGCGAATATCTTTATAGGAAAGGCCCTGCCGTGAACAAGTTCACCATGAATCTGGCGATGTTGACTTTGGCAGTGTTCGTATTGGGCGGGTGTGTTGCACAAAGCGAATACGACAAACTGATCAAGAGCTATCGCACCAGTGAAGAGCAGATTATAGATTTGCGCGCCGATCTGGAATTGGGACAGGCACACATACAGGCGTTGGAAAACATGCCGCAGGGGCCCGATCAGAAAATGGTGGACGAACTTGAAACCGAACTGGCCAATACTAAAAAACTCGTGATTGATCTGGTCGAAAGGGGCCCTGCACTGCCACCCGAACTGAGTAATGAGCTTGAACAACTTGCAAATAACAACCCAAAGTTGATGAGCTATGACAAGAAGCAGGGCATGATCAAGCTGACCAGTGACTTGACCTTTGCGCTGGGCAGCGACAATGTCGGCGATGCCGCCGCCACCAGTTTGGCTGAGTTGGCCACGATTCTCAATTCTCCCAGTGCCAGCAAATACGAAGTGCGTGTCGTCGGTCATACCGACAATGTTCCTATTGCCAATGACCAAACCAAAGCCAAGCACCCCACCAACTGGCACCTGTCAGTTCACCGGGCCATCGCGGTCAAAGATGTGCTTTCAAGTGCCGGGTTCACACCTGAGCGACTGAGCGTCGCCGGCCATGGCCAGTTCAGACCCATTGCTGCCAATGGTTCGCAAGGCGAACGCACCAACCGGCGGGTCGAAATTTTCCTCGTGCCCCACAGTTACATGCCCATCGAATCGCTGTTGGCAGACGAAACGTCTACATCACCGGGGCCCGACTCCACCACGGCAACAGTTGAAGACCCCGTTGATACTGAACCGGAAGCGTTCAAGTAGCCCGCTGCGTGGGGGCGTCTAGGGTATATACCGGTTCAGTGTCACGATATTCGCCAGT
>CAUZAW010000052.1:0-13902 GCA_963577735.1 Phycisphaerae bacterium
CGGAGCCTGTGAAGCATGATGACTCGTTTTCTCGCTGTCGTGACCATCGCCTGCGTGATGCCGTCCATATCACAGGCCCGACTCGAGCTGGCCCGATCCGGGCAAGGTCGTCGATTCGCTGGCACCGTATCGCGGCGAGTGGGGCAATTTCCGCGAGTCGCCTAGGCCGAACGACTTTTACGTATACTTCGACAAGCTTAGAGAAAAGTTCCCTTCAGGGCAGTCCCGAAATGACTAGCGGTATGATCTGAATAAGGATGCATCGGAAATGAATTACGAATACGAGATCGAACCGAAGAATCGGGATTCGGGAGACCATTCGGACACTGAAGGGATCCTGCGTTTCCGACGAATTCGTGTCGAGAGACAGGAGGTTCTCCTCGGCAACACCGATCCGATGATGTGTCGCTGCGGCGAGGCGGTGATCGTGGCGGGCAGTGCCGGGGGGTTCGTGACCAGCCACGACGATGGAGTGTCGTGGAGCACGACGCGATCGTTTTCCGGGCTGCTGCCCGATGATCGCGTCTGCGCCCTCGGCACCGACGGCGCCGGTCGGCTGCTGGTCGCGGTCTGCAGCGAAGGGTCCCTGACCATACGGATCTCCGACGACGTCGGGTTGACCTTTGCCGCCTCCGTCGCGGTCGAAGCGCCGGCGGGACCCGGCGAGGCGCCTGGTCGCTTCCTGGCCGCCGGATCGCGTGTGCTGCTCTTTCTGAAGACCGCGGTTTACGCGTCCGAGGACAACGGGAACCACTGGTCCAAACTGACCGATCTCCCGCCCGGCTGGAGCCATCTCCGGCCGACGCTGCTGGCCGACGGCACGTTGGTGGGAGCGGTACTCATCGAACACGCGGACGACAGGATTCGCCACACCTTTTTGGCCCGGTCAACAGACGGCGGAGCCACCTGGCAAGAACCCGTGTGCGCCACGCGCAAGGGCGAGATTCCCGGCGATGTGCTCGCGTTACCGAACGGCCATCTCGTACTCACCTACGGCCAGGAGACCAATCCCTACGGCGCACGCGCGATCGTCAGCCGGGACGGGGGGGAGACGTGGGACAACCGGGTCTATGTTCTGGCTGTGGGACGGTGGGGCGGCGCCACCAGGCAACCTCGCCCCAGGGAATGCCAGCCCGCATCAGGTGTCGCTTCAATGATCAATTCCGACGGCGTCCTGCTCTCGGCTTTCGATCGCGGGGAGACGATCAGGCCCAGCGACGGCGTCGGCCAGCAGACGGCCATCGGCGTTGTCCGCTGGACGCTCGACGGATTAGAAAAGCCCCCCCTCTTCTACCCGTCCCTGTGGACGCACAAAGTGGACAAGGACGGCTATCTGTCCAACGGCCTGGTTCGGATGCGCCCCGACGATCGCTTCGAGGGCGGAGACTACATCGACCCGTACGAGATGATGACCTGCCGGCGGCTGCCCGCCGAGCAACTGCACTTTACCGAGATGGGAAACAAGGGCGCAGTCGTGTGCCGGCATCCCGACGGAAGTCTGTTGTCCACGAGTCGTGTGCCCGTGCTGTACCGTTCGACCGACGAAGGGCGGACCTGGGAACGCGAGGCCGAGATCGAACGCATCGGCCACAATCCCTTCACGTTCGGATTCGGCGTCACCTCGCAAGGGACCCTGCTGGTCTCGCACGGCGACCGGATGCCCGGCACCGCGGATCCGGCGTACGGTTACATCGCCCGATCGGAAGACGGTGGCAGGAGCTGGCAGCACATTCAGCTCGACACCGGTCCGATCCGATACGTCGGGGGGGGAGAGGCGAACCGCACGATCGAGCTGGCGGACGGCACCCTCCTCATGGCGTGTGACGGCTGGATTCACCAGGAACGAAAGAGCTACGTGGGCGAGGTGATCCTGCGCTCGTCGGATGACGGAAGGACCTGGGGCGATCCCACCATGATGCCGCCGGGCTTTTGTGAATCGAACATGCTGGAGTTGCCCTCGGGCGCACTGCTGATGGCAACCCGCTACCAGCGCTGGGCCAGAATGGAAGATCTGTTTCGCAAGTACACCACGTTGGAGCAGCACAGTGCCCTGCCGCTGCTGCTCGACTACGGGACCTGGGACGCCCCGTCCCGGAACGAAGTCGGATGGGGGCGTTTCAAGAACGAGGCGGTCCTGCTGTCGCACGACCGGGGTTACAACTGGACGACGCCCACGTTCGTGACCCGGATGCACGAATGCTCGGCCGACCTCGTGCTCCTGCCCGACGGGAAGATCGTCCTGACCTACGACGCGAAGGACGGCGTCAGCGGGTCCCGCGCCGTGGTCAGCACCGACGGCGGTTCGACGTGGGAGAAGGAGATTTACGTGTTGCGCTGGGGTCACTCGGGGCGCACGAGCTCGGTCGTGCTCGAAGACGCCTCCGTACTCACGCTACTGGCGGGCACCGACGGCCTCGGCACGCGGGCGACCATTTGGCGGCCACAATAGTAATATCAACCATAAACACAACCGCATCCGAAGATATCGAGGTGTGCGGCGGGCGAATCGTTGCGACCAATTGCGAATTCCTGCACACTCGCCAAAATTCCACCAATGGGCGATGCAGGACTCGAACTATACCCATATTTCCCGAGAAATACGCATATTCTGGATCAGGCGGCGCAAAATGCGGCGCACTTGCTGCCACACCAAGGGTCGGCGATGACGATCTGGCCCAATTAATCAACGCTTGGCCCTCTCTCCCAACAACTATCCGGCGTGGGATCATGGCGATGGTTGAAGAGATGAGGAGAGAGTGAAGTCTGCGTCCTCCTCTGTAGCCAACTCGTTTAAGACTGGCACGACCTGGTGACACTTAACACCGCCTGCGACCAACCACCAGCACACTCATTGCAAGAAGCGATAGTGTTGTGGGTTCAGGAACCAAGGCTGATGTATTGCCTGTTGCTTGCGACGCAGACCAATTGGCACCGAGGATGCCAAGGTCAGCGACGTCAACAATGCCGTCATCGTTGAAGTCGCCGTCAGCAAATGTCATGTTCGACTGATTGAAATTGGCACCCAAAACACCAAGGTCCGCCACGTCCACCACACCATCCCCATTGGCGTCGCCGGGCATGTTGCTTTGTGCCCCTACCACACCAACGATCATATTATCGAAGGATTGGCTGATGACACCACTAGGGCTTGAGCTACCCATCTGAACATAATGCAGATCGTTGGTAAGGTAATCAAAGTTGGGATCACCTTCTGCCAGGACAATATCCTCAGCCAGTCGTTCGCCGTCCCAGTAGAAATCCATCTTTTCAACGTCGGCCTTGTAATGAACGGTGATGTTAACGTCTTCGACCATCAGAGGACGCTGGAAGGTCAACACCGGCTTACCAACCGTCCAAAGCCGAACGGTTCCAGGTTGACCCGGTATATCAAATAGAAGCAGCGCTGTGGGTTCAGTGATTTCAGACGCCACATGCAGTTGAAAGATGTCGGCGCCGCCGGATGAATCTTCTGGGTCAATCGTATTGGAGTAGTCCACGGAGAACACCCAATCTCTGTCTGTGGCCATCGGGTGCCCGTCACTAGTCCCCGGATTGGGCGGTAGTGTATTCTTAAACGTCGTCACATATCTCATGACGGGGATGTTACAAAACCCTGACAATTTGGAGCACTGGGCTTTCCCGTTGTCGGAGGTATTCGATGCGGCGATCCGCCAGTCGTCCTGCTGAAAACTGCCGAAGGCGCCGTACTCAACAGGGGCAAAATCCCACGAGCCGCAGTCGGAGAGCAGACCCGTCTCCTCGCGCTCATTGTTCAAACACCCTTCCTCGGTGGTATCCGGATCACCGGAAAATGGTACAAACAGTCCAGGTGAAGTTGGATCCATCGTCGCGACCGGAGGCCCGGCAATAACCTGTGCCTGACCCCACATTAAAACTGCAACACCCAGCACCAATACGAGTAAACGTTTCATCTGACGACCTCCAATTAGTTGCCTGATTGATTCCACGTTGCATTCACAGGCACAGCGATCACCGTCAGCAATGCCAGAGTTGTGATAGAAGATCTCAATGCGGTAAGAATGCTCATTCCCTAGCCTTCACTGCGTTGCAAGCATGTCAATCATTCACGCTTAAGATGCGAAATAGTATAGCAGAGGAGGCTGGATAATTGAAGATTTTCATACTGCTTAACAGCCCTCAACGCCGCCTGCGCCCAACCATCAGCACACTCACTGCAAGAAGCGACAATGTTGCCGGTTCAGGCACCAAGGCCAACCCGGTAACCGTTGCATGACCGGCTGACCAACCATGCTACCGCTCTCGATTGAACACGGGGGATTCCCAGGAAGGCTCGTATCGTTGGTTTATCAATTGATACCGGACCAGGTGATATTGGCGTTCACCACAGACCCCTGATTAGCAATTTATGCTATAATTAATTCGCAATGCCAATCTGGTGATCGGACTTCATTTGCTCGAGTAGTCTCCATGCCAAGCACCCGGCTTTCACATGCTTCGCCCACCAAACGCGGCTTTACACTGATTGAATTACTGGTGGTCATATCAATTATCTCGCTACTCATTGCAATATTGCTTCCGAATTTGGAAAGGGCAAGAAAGGCCGCCAACACCATCGTGTGCGCCAACAACCTCAAGCAGATTGGCATCGCGATGTACTCATACTGCGCCGACAACAATGACGTGCTACCACCAGGTTGGGCGTGGGCTTCGGGTGGTGTAACGGGGGGCATGCCAAACGGTGAACTGTATGAACCAAACTTCAATTACTACGACTGGGCCTGGCCGGGCATGATTATTGACTATTTGGGCAATGTTTATGAGGCGGAAGGAGGAGTGGTTGAAGATGACACACGCCAATTTCAGTTAGTGCCTCCTAATCGTACGAATTGGTGGGGCAGAAGGATTCAGGTCTACAAATGTCCTGAGTTCAACGAAGGAGAGGGAGCCGGGTGTGAATACGCCATGCCCAAAGGGATCTCCACATGTTTTCCCTGGGATGCATGGCAACCACGAAAGTACCGTGCTGCCCAGTGGCGTCCGATCTCCTCGATCAAGGAACCTACCGTGAGTATTCTCGTATTTGATTACTACAACAATCCACCTGTCGCCGACTGGTGGGTGGATCGGTGGTTGGTCAAGACGGGTTTCACCAATGACAAGAACCGTCGGACCGTTCGCCACGATCGAACCGGCAACGCTAATTCCCGGTGGAACAACAAGGCCAAGGGGGTGGACAACTTCCTGTTCATTGATGGTCACGTGGAACCCTTGAAGAACAAGGCGGAAATTTATGGAAGCAAGTACCCCTATTTCTTCGACGGCAGCGGCTATTGATCAACCTGACGTATAAGGTTGACACCCGATACGATGCCTGCAAAGGCCGCCAGCATCTTCGAACTCCGAACCCTGTCGCATAGGCGGATTCAAGCTGAACCGCCCACACAACTGACCTCCCGTATTTTCGCTGCGAGCGGCGGTACTCACACTGACTGAAGAGGAGGAGGAGTAATGATAGATTCTCCAAGTCTGCCGGGGGCAAACATGCATGGCGATTCTGGTGTGACCATTGCCAGGCCCATCATTATCATGGCATTGGCTTTGGACATCGCGAGGCGCATTGCGAAGTTCCGGAGAGTCCATATCACCGTGGGGGATACAATTGGGCGGTAGATCCACAATCGCTTGGGACCTCGGCGTGAATTCTTAATTAAGACTTCCCAAATGACAGGAAATTTGATTCCAGGTGTGGCTGCGTCAGGCTCCCGGGGAGGGGGGTTTACTTCTGCTTTAAATGGTACGAAGGCTGGACCGCATTTCGGAAATGGAGACTTGATGCCGTTTTCGTTCGAGAAAAAAATTGACATGCTGGTACCCGCACGTCTCCAGCACATCGAGGGCCTGGTTAAAACATTCACCCACACGTTCAGGTTTGTGAGCGTCAGCACCAATCACCACGGGAATCGACCGCCGATACATCTCGCGCAGTATCAGGGGCCCGGGATTCATTTCGGGAATCGTTTTGTTCAGTCCTGATGTGTTTAACTCCATCGCTGTGTGACATTTGGCGATGCGATCCAAGGCTGCACAGATGGGTTCCATAAGGGCATCCGGTTGCCAGTCGTTGGGCGTTTCGTTTTTGATAATGTCCGGGTGGCTTAAACAATCAAAAAATCCCGTTTCCGCTGCCTCCGCGAGTAATTTGAAGTACTCGCACTGATACAATACCGGATCGCCCGTCCAGTAACGCTCGCGGAATTCCTTCATATTGGGATGGACGGAACCCAAAAGGTAGTGGAAGTTGGCGCCCCGTACCTGGTTTTCCAACCAGCGTTCGTATCCGGGGAAATAGTCGCATTCCAACCCGAGCCTGACGTCCATGGTTCCTGACCACCGGCGGCCAGCGCGGTCGATGATCCGTAAGTAGGTGTTAAATTCATCCGGTGCCATGCGGGCGCGGGCACCAAATCCATCTGGCATCGGGTTGTGACACGTGAAGATGATGCCGTCCAGACCGGCCAGTTGTGCGGCTTCCACGTATTCTTCAGGTTCCCCCACAGCGTGTTTACATAATGGCGTGTGACAATGTGTTTCGTAAATAGCCAACAGAAACAGCTCTTTCACTTTCCTGAATCAAAACTTTCCTACTTCAAACGAATCAGTTTTCATCATACCTGCCATCTATAAACAAGTCGCGTTGAGTTTCGAGCACGATCAATTGTTTCGTAAAGCCGATGGGAACCCGGTCTGACCCGAAATGACAGGAAATAGTCCAATCCTAAGCGTGTGTGGACCGACGCCACAAACGTCAGGAAAGAAAGGGACGGAGACCAACAGATGACTGATAGGCAAAATGGTATCGCCGCCCATCTGCATGGGTGAGCGAGAGACGATTGCAGGGCTACAGCGAACGACCCATCGCAAGTTTTGGCCACGTTGCGGCATCGCTATCCGCGACGTGTTCTTGAGCGGGATGCAGTCAAACAGATCCAAGCGTAGGATGCCGTGCACCAGCAGGGGGGGTAATGCTAGGGGTTGCCCAGAACACTTGCGCTGACGCCAATTGGTGGAAGATCAGAACGGCTTCCACAGGATCAGAGCTCCGGCGCTGCGGTAGTTGCCGTAGGTTGTCAGAACGAAACCATCGTCCAGTGCAATGGAGAACTGATGTCCGCAGGCGGTTCGAAACCACAGCCCACGGGTGCGTGCATCATTTAACGTGCCGGTGGCGGAGAACTCGTCCAGAACGTACGTATGATCGACATCCCAAGTCAAACCGTGGTCGTGGCTGATCACCGCATCGCAGCCGCGACGGTAACTTGCCAGCTTGTCATCCTTCATGTCAAGGCGGCGGACGAACGTCATCAGCAGATCGTCATTGGGCAGGCGAACCAAGGTCGCATGGTGTCGGCCCAGATCGAGCACGAACTGAAGCGGCGACCACGTTTGGCCGTTGTCTTTGGAGATCGACACCGCGGTGCCCGTAAAGTTGTCGTTGCCTAAAGGCAAAAACTTTGCCGGCATATCCAGGCGCAACGCGGCGACGATCCAGCCGTTGGCGGCGCGGACCAAACCCCCTTCACCGACGCCACGATCATGGGTTTGACCCTTATGCGTGTCTTGCCACCGCCATTCATCGGGCCATTCAAATCGATCCCAGGATCGGCCGCCGTCGTGCGACCATCGAACACAACCACAGCACTGATAGTGGCCCTCTGGCAGCCAGCGCACGGTTTGACCGGTTTCGGTCATGGCGACCGCCACCCCCTTGTCGTCATATTCCACGAGCGAGTTGCCTTCGCTGCTGACCTGCAGACCGTCGGGGGCGGTGTCGAGAGCAATTTTTTCCGTCCAGGTGCGGCCGTAGTCCTTGCTGTAGTACCGACAGTTCTGTGCCTCAAAGCTGGACATAAAGCTCAGCACACCGTTGCCCAGATAGGCGAGCATTATGGGTCTTGAATCGCAACCTTCGACCTCGACGTAATCACTCCAGGTCGCCCCCTGGTCACGGCTGAACGCCAGGACGGTCTGTTTTGGAGCATCTTTCGATTGACCTATATACGCGGGGCTGGCCACACCGGCCACGGCCACTTCACCGTTGTCCATCTTGGCCAGGCCCCAGGGTATGACCATCTGGTCACGATGGGCGGGCAGAAATCGATATTTGGCCGGTTGGCTGACGCGTCCGCCAACATCGTCGTAGCGATAGATCCAATGATCACACCATGAAAGAGAGTGATCGTTCGTCAAATACTGAAGCTGAGAAGGAAGTTCTTGTGTTGTACTCATTTTACAATCCGGGGCAATCAGCAAACCAGTTCAACAATGAGGTGCGAAATCTTATCTGTCGCATGAAAAAGTCACCCTATCGTTCCACGTTACATTGCCTGAACTTACCCCACTGCGTTAAACAAACGCGAAGAATACACGTTTCAGACGTGGGACATCATAGCAGAAGAGGCAGGGTTATTTAAGCGTTTCAGGCGGATTAAGAACCGTTAACGCCGCCTGCGCCCAACCAACAACACACTCATTGCAAGAAGCGATAGCGTTGTCGGTTCATGGACTAAAGCCGATGTGTTGCCTGTGTCACAACTAGTTCGATGGCTTCTGTTGAGTTGAGGACGCCTCCCCCAGTAAAGTAGGAAATTACAGGTATTGTTGGGCTATCCCGCAGTAGCCATTAACTGGGCCATTCAAAACAGTTTCTTCAACATTACAACTTTGTTCTTACGCCTTGGGATCTTAGGATCAATTATGAATATTCCAGCGGTCAACGCTGTAACCAAAACTCACTGGATGATCAGCCGTGGCATATCAAGATGAAAATCATGGATAACCTTCTCTTCTATGGTCCAAGGCCTGTTGCGCAGGTAACGGTTGTGGCTCAGGTGAGGTGGAGTAAATATTAGACCGTATCTGTATACATATGTATGCACCATTACGTCATCAGTCCTCATAGGATCGACCTTATTCATGGCAGCCTTCCATGGCGGGACAACACCCATGATTATGACGAGCGTAATGCCAGCACAGAGAATAAGCTTTTTACTGCTGGTCATAATGAAATAGACTCCGTGGAATCACTAAGTCATATGTGTCTCGATAGTATAGTAGATAAGGGCGGGGCAATTCACGAGATTTAGGCGGACTAACAGCCCTTAACACTGCCTTTCGTAGAATGAAATTGGCATTCACAATCACCCGTGACCGACACGATCCATCTCTACATGTTTTCGCACAAAATCATCACTGCTATTTACAATCAATATGTGTTTTACTTTCATGCCTCAACCAAAATAAATTCATTGATCATCATGGTGGTCAACACACGACAATGTTGAACGTTTCTATTGACGAACCCATCCCGCCGTGTTGAGCATACGGCGGCACACTTGGCAGCATCATGAATCCAGCCCTCCATCAATCCGACCCTTCGTATCCACCGCCAGGTCCTCCCGGCATCCTGGCCCGCCTCCGCGTGGCCGCGTCACTATTGGCTGGACTGCGCAAACCTGACCTACAGGCCGGTGGTACCTACCGGCAGATCCGTTTTGGAAAATTTCATCCCCTCGGTCGGTGGTGGCGATTCCTCGCCTGGGTACTGCATGAAACGTTCGTGGCCATCCCCAACGGTACACGCGGCTTGACCATCGACCGGCGGGTCTCGAACTGCCCGATGTGGCTGATCGATCCGAATCCCCTGGCCGACCATCCGTGGTGCAGCGATCCCGCTGCCGTTCTTCCCGCATCGACTGACACGGTGGTCATCGGTGCCGGATTCACTGGTGGGGCGGCAGCCTACCACTGGGCTCGGCGGGCCCCTGCAAATCGCAAAATGGTTGTGGTTGATCTGGGTGATCCGGCATCGGGTTCTTCCGGACGCAACGAAGGCCTCGTGGTCATGGGGCGTTACTTCTCGATGGTGAAACAGTGCATGCTCAATACGTTGTCCGAGTTGCGCCCGGACCTGGATGCCGGAGGACGGAAGCGGCTGGCCCACCAGTTTGCCGATGTCTACGCCCGTGCGGCCTACCGCAATGCCGCGTTGATCGAGCAGACCATTCGGGAGGAGGGTTTCGACTGCAACTACGCCCGGGATGGGTGGGTACAGGCCCGCACCGCCGAGGAACAGACAGCCCTGGACGACTCCGTACGCGAAGCGCAGGAGGCCGGATTCGACGATTGGACGAAGATCTCTGCCGAGGAGGCGGAGCGGCGCAGCGGGATGCGTTTGGATCATCCCGCCGGTTTCTCTCGCCAGGCGGCGTCATGGCATCCGGCCAAGTGGGTCTGGTCATTGTTCGATCGCGCGTTGGCCACCCAGACCGTGGCGTTGTTCACCCGCACACGCGTTACGTCCGTCACCAATGATCAAGGCCGCTACCGTGTCGAAACGTCGCGTGGGGTGATCCGTGCCCGCCATGTCATCTATGCCACGGAGGCATACACCCCAGCCTTGGAAAAAATGTTTCACGACGCAATCCTACCGATGCAGGAACAAGCCGCCTGCGGCGATGGGGGGCCTGAGACAATGAAGCCCCGCGTCGGCATCAGCGGCACCTGGTACTTCGCAGGACGTTACGGCCGGCGGGTGCTTTTCGGGTCAGGTGGATCACGTCTTGCCGATTGTGAAGCGGGGCGAAACCGTCCTTCCCGATTCCTTTCACGTTTCGTCGCATCGCAAATACACCACACCTATGGAGACCACCGCCTGCACATGACCAACGAGTGGAGCGGGACCGTCGGGTACACGCCTGATCAATACCCGATTGTCGGGTCGCTCGATGGGCGCGGCCGCTACATCGTCGCCGGAATGTGCGGATCGGGCAGTGGCGTCTCCTTCAACGGTGGCCGCTGCATCGTCAACCGCATCCTGGGGCTCGACGACGAACCCGACGATTATCCCGCCGCTTATTTCGCTCCTAGTCGGTTACTGGATACGGGCCACCACCCCTGGCCCGTATTCGAAGCATGATGCCGTTGACCAACACGTAAACGCACTTAGCCCTGATGTCCAAGAAACGACGACACGCCATCCTCACGCTGACCGAAGAAGAGACGTAATTGGCTCTGGGTCAGGCTCGCCGTCTGCGCCCAACAACTAACACACTCATTGCAAGAAGGGATAGTGTTGCTGGCTCGGGAACCAAGGCTGACGCGTTGCCCGTTGATTGCGACGCGGTCCAGTTGGCACCGAGGATGCCAAGGTCGGCGACGTCTGTCATACCGTCGAGATTAAAGTCGCCCGTGTCCCACTGCATGTCATTGGCGTTGAAGTTGGCACCGAGGATGCCAAGGTCCGCCACGTCCACGAGTCCGTCGAAGTTTGCGTCACCGGGTGCCGCGGCGATGAGCGTCAGGCCAATGTGATCTGCGTAATCGTAGATCGGTGCCAAAGTCAGATCCGCTGCGACTTGTATGCCGTCAATGGATGCATTGCCCCCAACCATGTGACCGCCATCCCCGAGCCATTTCGATCGGCCTGATCGTGCTCCTGTTGATGACCGTGGGCTCTGGGCGGCGTTGGAATAATGCATAAACCGACCTGCCGGAAAGCTTCTTCATACACGCCACCACAAAGGAACCGAATTCGTCGAGCGTATTTGAGCACATGATCACCGCCTGCAATCACGGCCGACTACTCCAGCCAGAATGAATACAGCCGAGCGTTTTTGACTTCAAACGCTATCCGCATGCCTTGGCCCGCCGAGCGATAGACGGCGGTTTGGCCAGCCCAGACCACCTGGCCATTCAGCACATCTGTGGTCAGCGGCTGGCACTCCGACATCACGTACGGTTTCACCGCCTCGCCGGCCGTATTTCTAATTTCAGCCTTAATGTAACCGCCGTCACCCACTTGCGCATTAACGAAAAGCTGGCAACCATCGAACGTAAGCGGTCTTGTCACAACCAGACCTGGGTCGTCGGTTCCATTGAGCGAAACGAACCCGTCGCGGCGCAAGGTCGCCAGGCCGATCCGGCTGATCCGTGTCTTGGCATTTTGGGGATCGCTCCTCGGAGCGGCCAACGGCATACTACGGTAATAAAACCAAAGCTCATCACCGACTAGAACCGGCGGTGTGTGCGGATCATGATAATGTGGATCCCAAGAGCCGGGCTCGCCCAGTGCGATGAACTCTTCGCGACGGCCCACGCGGCTCCAATGCCGACCATCACGGCTTGCGGTTAGTTCAATCGTTGTTTGCTTGTCGCTGTTGGGGACCTGCTCGGTGTGCATTGCACGCAAAAGCCCCACCCACATACTTTCGTAGACAAAGCCGAGGTGGCCGTAGATCTGGGTATCCGTAGCATCCAGCGCATCGGGGTAAAAGGTCATGCGCGGCCGCGACCAATGAATCAGATCGTCGCTCTCCATCATGCCCCGGCTGCGCATGGTGGGATTTCGGAACAGGATCTTGGCGTCGCAGATGTACTTACCCAGCCGCGCATCCCACCGGGCGGTGCTCGTATCGCCAATCCCCGGCTGCTGACGATTCTGGCTCCAAATCACCGGATCAGCCCGATCTTGCTTCCAGTGGATGCCGTCGGGCGAACTGAAAAGGTAGTACCCTTCGGGTGGTACGGGCTTCGAATCGCGCCAGTCGTGCCAGACGAGCGCTTTGAAGCGGCGGCTCGGGTCGGGCGCATCGGGTTCGTCAAAAATGGCGAACAGGCCACCGGTGAGGATCACGATATTATTAGCCTTCGACCCGTCGTACTCACAGAGTCCAAGATTCGGTTTGACCCAGGTCAAGCCATCCTCAGACTCTGCGTAGCAAGTGGGCTGACGGATACGGATACCGGAAGGCAAATGGAAGCTTGTGCTGCCGCCGTACCACATTCGAAAACGATTACTTTCGTCATCCCACTGCACGTGTTGAAACACGCAACCCTTCCCTTCCCACGGCCGGTCAGGCTCCACGAGCGGATTCGCCGGATGTTTTTGGGCCTCGTGCACCTGACGCGTGATATTCGTAAGTGATGCGACCAGATAGTCGTCGATAAACAGCTGCCGACTCCGATCAATTTTCACCGGCCAATCGCTTTGATCAATCGGATGCATTAAATGTTCATTGGCCAGGACGCCGTACGCCTTAGGAAAGAGCGCCGGATCGACATGAAACTGTAATGGATTAGGCGCCTCGCCCATGGTTGACTCCTTAAATACGGGTATGAACAATACACTGCCTCGGCGAACCATTTCCAGCAGGCGGCGCAGAAGTTATACAAAATGAACAGAAACGAGTCGAAAGAAGAAAAGGCTGCAAACGCGCAAGCTACTGAAACCGCAACGGATTACTAGAAAATTTCGGCTGATTCCAAAACTTGCAAAACGGCGGCAATACCCCCTAGGGGAGTCCCCCACCGCAAAAACTTTGGAAAGTATAGCAAATCTGACTTCTAGTGGCACAAAATACAGCGCACTTCATGCATCAGTGCCCGAGTTGGACCATCATCTATAAGTAATCATTGATGTATGTAAGTCTTTACCTGGGAGTGAACGTCAACTGATCGCCAGCCATATCCGAACACTTATTAGAATGCCAAAAATGCGGCGTGCCACCATCCTCATGCTGATCGAAGAAGAGGTGTAATTGGCCCTGTATCAGGCTCGCCGCCTGCGCCCAACCACCAGCACACTCATTACAAGAAGCGATAGCGTTGTCGGCTCAGGTACCAAGGCGGACGCGGTATCTGTTACTTGCGACGCGGTCTAGTTGCAGTTTCCAAGGCGTCAATCAGCTTGCGCTTGATCTTTCCCCGGTCTTCATCTGTGATCTGCCAACGTACTGAACGGCACAATAGAGCTGCATCGCTACGGTCAAAGTGCCCCGCAGATTCCCCAGCAGTCAGCACGCGAAACAGTGCAATCCGAAGCGACACGGCGCGATGAACATCGCAGATCCGATCATCAGGGCG
>CAUZAW010000053.1:0-13740 GCA_963577735.1 Phycisphaerae bacterium
TCCGCCAGGGCACACAGGTGAGCTTCAAGCTGGCCGGCGGCAGGCATATGGAAGTGAAAGAAGTGCGGCAGCGATTGACGGAAGTTGCCCAGAGCCGCGGGATAGCAGAATTGGCTGGCAACCAGGCAAGCGTGGTCATCGGCACTGCTGGTTCTCAAGGAACGCGGGGTAATGAGTTCAGTGTGACCACCCTGGCTTTGAATACGGAAAACCGTGTGAGCAGAGCGATCGTGGAAGCGTTTGAGGACGTGCTGGACGTGACGCGGTCGCTGTCCTTTGATAAGCAAGGGGCGCAGTCGGTAGAGGCAGCGCCGGTTTATCCAATCCGATCGACGGTACTGGGTGAAAATTTTGATCGGCTTGACGTGACGGCGGACGTCAGTGATTTTGTAGGTGGCGCGGTGTTGGTCATTGAAGACATGGAGCCGGCCGCAACGGAGTTGGGGGTTATGGATCGCATTGAACGCGTCAGCCATCAGCCTCCGCACGACAAGTATGGATACCGCAAGGTGAAAGTGATCGGCCTGGACTTGGCGCCGACCGCGACCGGTGACGACCAGGCGGTTAGGTACCGATCAGTGGCCATCGTGGTGCGGGATAACGAGACCAACTACGTGAATCACCCCGACTGGTTTACGGATGGCAAAGGCCTTGCCGCCACGCAGTGGCGCCTGGTACACGACGCGCTGACGCGGGACATGAGTCTGGGGTTTGTGTCCAACATCTCTCCGCAGATTTCCAATTCGATGAAGTACAATGCGTTGTTCGCAATCGGTCTTAGTTTGCTGGCCGTGGTCGCTTACATCTGGCTGCGGTTTGGCTCGCTGCGTTACGGGTTGGCGGCGATCGTGGCCCTCGTGCACGATGTGGTGATTGCCTTGGGGTTGGTGGCCGTGGCGGGCCTGGTTGCTGACACCGTGTTCGGCCGGGCATTTTTGCTGTCCAATTTCAAAGTCGACCTGGCCATGGTCGCGGCCATGCTGACCATTGTCGGTTATTCGCTAAACGACACTATCGTGGTGTTCGACCGCATTAGAGAAAACCGTGGACGACTGGCGTTTGCGACCGGGTCGATCATCAACGATTCGATCAACCAGACGATCAGCCGGACGACGTTGACGTCGCTGACGACGGTTTTGGCGTTGATCACGTTGTATCTGTTTGGCGGTGCAGGGGTACACGGCTTTGCATTTACCATGCTGGTGGGCGTAATCGTTGGTACGTACAGTTCGGTGGCCATCGCGGCGCCGATCGTTCTGGCCAGTCAGCGTAAACAGGAAGTGGCGGGCTGAACGGTTGAGGCAGGTGGTTACGGTGCCTGCTACTGGATGCAACCGATGCCGCGGCATAGTACCGCTCAGGACAGAAAACTACTTGCCCGTTTTGCCGTGTGATTATTGGAGGAGCTTGGTGCCAGTTGCGGGGTGGGGCTAGGTACTTGGTGAAGGCGTGGTCGCGGCCAAGTGTTGGATGACTGCGCCGTGGTTATCTGCCTGTGTCACGAAAACCTCCGTTGATTGAAGACAGAACCGATGCCGGATATGGTCGGCCAGTTGTTGGGCTTGATCGTGGTCATCGGTTACGGCATACAGTGTTGGGCCCCACGAACTTTGCCCCACACCTCGCACGCCCTGGTCGCGGATGAAGTGGACGATGTTTTCGAGCATGTCGTGGGCGTACACGCCGCCTTGGGCAGTTGCAAAACTTTGGCCCACGACCTGTTGTAGATCGTAGAGGGCATCACCGAAATGATCCACATTGTTTTCGAGCATGGCCGGCAAAAGACCAAGCATGACCAGTTGGCACATGCGGGCGGTGTTGGCTTGGCTGATGGGGGGCATCTGGACGAACATGTCCTGTTCGCGTCGTCCGCTGATGCCCTGCAGTAGCCGGGGGCAGACCAGCAGCAGGTGCCAATTCGTCGGGAACGGGTGGTGCAAGAGCATGGGTGACAGTTGCTGGGGCTCGGACTTGCCGCCCTCGACGATCAGGCCACCGGTGAAGAAGCCATAAGTGCCGATGGCACTGCGTTGGCCACGGTCCACCATGCGTGCCAGATCGGCCGGTCCCCAGTCGTCACGGTCGATCATCAGCGCCAATGCGTGGGCGATAGCCATGGCCAATTGAGTGCCGGTACCTAGGCCGGTGTGGAGACTGGGGGCATGCAGGATGCCAATGGAAGCGCCATTGATGGTTTGGCCGCAGCGATGGGCGAAGCGGCGGGCAAAAGTCACGGCCCGGTCCGCCATGGGGCCCTCGGCGACGAAACGGTCGGCCGGTTCAACGTGCAGCACCAGATTGGGGCGTTGAACCATCAGCCCGACACCGCCGAACTGTCGCATGGCCTGCGGGTCGTAGGCCAGCAGGCCAAAGTGCAGGCGTGATGGGGTGTGCACCTTGATCATGGTTGTTCAACCGCCGCTTGCGGGTTGGCGGCCGATTCTCTGACGTATTGCCACAAGCATATCATGGCCTGGTGTTCGCGCTGCGTGCCGGTTTTGTCAATGATGGTCTGCAATTGCTCATACTGGCTGAGCACGGGCTGAGGTCCGGTCAGGTGCACGCGAGTGGCGAGGATGGCGGCCTCAACTACGGCGTGGCGGGCCCGGTTGAAACCAAAAAAATCGCGAAGGCATCCCTGGGAAACCACCTGGGCCCGCACAGTTGTGCGTGGATCACGGTCATCAACCTCGACCACTTGCAGTTCATAGTAACGGCACGCGCCGGTGAGAATCAATCCCTCGACCCGTTCGGCCGGTCGAACGGGCAGGTCGGCGTCAATGGGGACCTGCCCCAGAGCCGCTCGGGCCAGCAGCAGCACGTCATCGGTGACGTGAAAAATGCCCTGGCCCGTGGCTTTGAGATTTTTGTAGGTCGTGGAGGTGTTAAACGGGCGCAAGAGTAATTCGCTCATGGTTTCATCAACGACCGGGCCCATGGGCGAGATGTTAACACGTTGTGACATTGGCGCCGTATCCGGGTTAAGCGTGGTAATGATTCCTTCCAGGATGGATTGGTTGGGCTTCAGTGTCATCGTGTCCAAGTAAAATCCCGTTGTGCCGCTGCGTCAAGCGTCGCTTTGGCGATGGCGACGGTCATAGTGGCTGGGCTCGGGCCGTGTCAGCATGCCCCAGTTCATCGCCTGGTCTTGGGTGTAATTTTTACCCAGCGTCATGGCGGTAATCGCTTTGGCCATTTCGTATCCCAGGTAAAAAGCGTGCGACGGGTCGTTGATCCCCAACTGGTCGAACACGATGAAAGGATCATCGCCGACGGCGTGTACCCGTCGGTTCATCGCGTGTATCTTTTGTTTCTGCGGATCGGCAAAAAGGCGAATGTTGTCGTCTTTCAGTTTGGCGGCCAGTTTAGCCAGTGCCTGTTCGTCAACTTGGCGCAGGTGCGGGTCGCGGAGCATAACCAGGCGCTCGTCGAGGTGCTTGGGTACGGTGCGCTGCATCACGGCGTAGTGCATCATCTTGCGGGCAAGGTCGATTTCGCGAACAACGCTGCGGGACCAGTTGATGACCTGTGTGGTCAATACGCTGGTGATATTCAGTTCCTGGCAAAAGCCCAGCAGTAGCATATTAACCCCGGCCGAGTCGACACCGGTCATTTCCGTGAGGTTGCCGATGCCCATCATCATTGCCGTATCGGGGTAACGGCGGCGGACTTCCAGGTATCGGCCCAGTGATTGTGCAAAGCCAAAGCCGATCGGTTCGATGACCGGGTCGATGCGGTAAGCGACGTTCTGCTTTTCCAGTTGGTTGATCGTCTGGTCAAGGCCAGCCAAATCGTGCGGATCGTCAGGGATGGCGACGACCTGTGCGCCCCAGTCTGCTGCTGCCCTGCAGTTGACCGAGTTGACGCTCAACACCAGCTCGGCTCCCGCAGCGCAGGCGGCGGCGACTTCCTGGGGTTGGAAACTGTCCACGGAGACACGCCTGCCGCGATCACGCAGTCGGCGCACGAGATCAGTCAATCCGCCCCAAGCCGGACGGTCCATCTGCGGGTCGCAGCCCAGGTCGATGATGTCCGCTCCGTCACGGGCCAGTGTGTCGGCTTGGTCGATGATCCGTTGCGTGGGCACATGGGCCGCGTCGTTGATCTCGGCAATGATCTCGATGCTGTGTTGATTGTAATTATCGAAGTTGGCCGGAGGCTTGCAGTTGGGATCGAACATGAGCGGCAGGTCCTGCAAATCGCAGGGGCCTCTCTCGACGGTTGCCCCCAGCTTCGACTCGACGGTGGACAAGTCCCCGCGGCAGTGGCCCGGCAAAATGACTCGGTCAGGTGTCATCGCATCATCGGGCAGGCATAACTTGTTGGCGACCCATTGCGGTGTCATCAGGGCGGCGACTTGAATGTTGAGCACGATGACGTCGGCTTTAACGCCGAACCTTGCCCTAAGCTGCCGGGCCATGTGTCGGACGGACGGCTCAGCCAGCGTGCCCGTTACCAGCACAATGCGCTTACCGGCAAACCCCGCATCGAGGACCTGGCCGCTCACCGGATCCACTTTTTCTTGAAGCCCTTTTCAAACCCGTCGAGTGCTGAGTTTTCATCGGGCAACCAGGTGGCGGCATCTTCGATCTTGCGGGCTAGTTCGAAGTCGTTGTCCGTGATACCCTTGGCTGAGTGGGTATTGAGCTTGACGATGACCTGCGGCCAGGAAACGGACAGGTCTGGGTGGTGGAACGCCGCCTCAGCTAGAAACCCGATGGCGTTGACCAGCATGAGGGTGAACGGCCAGCCACCCGTGGTGTACTTGCGGAGAATCCACCCATCCTGCAACTCCCAGTTGGGCAGTTCCGCGGCCAGTCGCTGCCTCACTTGCTCGTCGTTGTAGGTTATTCTTTCACCTCTAGCCATGTCTTGTGTCCTTTCGACAGTTACTGTGATTGTGGCCATGATACCCCAGACCTGCCATTGGCCCCACGAGCAGGTAGAATTGGATCCCGATGTTGCTTCATGGCACGGTTATTGAAGATGAGTTCGCCGAGGCGTTTCGCATGTGGGCCTCGCGGTTGGTGGTGACGGCAGTTGATGCTTCATGGGTGGGCATCGCAGCCAGGCAGGTGTGTGGTTACGGCACTTCGGTCATCGGCTGCGATGCCGAGGTGGGCCTGGAGCATATGCTTGAACCTGCTCAGACACCCGATGGCCGACCTGGCGCGGCAGTGCTGCTCTTTGCATTTAAAGCCGAGTCGCTGAGCAAGGCGATTGTCAACCGTACCGGCCAATGTTTAATGACCTGTCCGACCACAGCGGTATACGACGGGATGCCCGACGTGATCGAAGATGACGATATGGCGAGGATCGATCTGGGTAAGACGTTGCGATTTTTTGGTGATGGCCATCAGCGCAGCAAGGTCGTGGCCGGGCGACGCTACTGGCGGGTGCCGGTGATGGACGGTGAATTTGTGGTCGAGGAAACGGTTGGTGCGGTCAAAGCGATTGGCGGTGGCAACCTGCTGGTATCCGGCAAGGATCAACAGGTAACATTGACCGCGGCCGGTCGTGCTGTCGCAGCGATGGCGCCGCTGCCCGATGTGGTGACCCCTTTTCCCGGTGGGATTGCCAGAAGCGGGTCGAAAGTCGGGTCGCGGTACAAGGGCATGTTCGCTTCGACTAATGATCAGTATTGCCCGACGTTGCGTAGCGTCAGCGATACGAGGTTGCCCGACGGTGTCGGTTGCGTGTATGAAATCGTGGTAAACGGGTTGAGTGAGCAGGCGATCACCGCGGCTCTGCGGGCCGGGATCGAATCGGCGTGCGGAAACAACATAGTGTCGGTCAGCGCGGGCAACTACGGTGGTAATCTGGGCAAGTTTCATTTTAAACTGCACAAGGTCATGCAGGGGAGTGTGCCTACGGCATGAGCGGATATACGCTTACGTATAAGGGGCATGCGCCGGTGGGGTTGGCCGATGGGGCTGCGCTGCGGCCGGACTTGTTGGGCGAGTTGGATCGAAAATCACTGGAAAGAGCCGTAGGTGAACATTTTGACATCGCCGGTGATCAGGGCAATTGCCTTACCGTGCGGAATCTGCCGGTCCTGTCGCGCCTGGGAGCCCAGATGCAGCGCGGCATGTTGGTCGTGGAAGGTAATGTCGGTACTGACCTTGGCGCATCGATGGCGGGTGGGCTGATCCGGGTCATTGGTTCTGCCGGAGATCGAGTAGGTGGCCCGGACCGTGGTTGTGATCGCGGCATGACCGGTGGCGAGATCGTTGTGCAAGGCGACGGCGGAGACTATGCCGGCCTGGTCCAGGCTGCGGGGCTGATCGTTATTGGCGGCAAGGCAGGACGTAGTCCCGGTTATCGCATGCTGGCCGGTACGATTGTCATTTGCCGCGGCCCGCTCGACCAACCGGGCTTGGAGATGCGGCGAGGCACGGTCATTTGCATTGATCGCCAGACGCAGATGGCTTTGGGGCCGGGGTTTTCCGAAAACGGCACGTTCGATCAACTCCAAGTGGTGCGTCTGGTGTTGCGGCGTGTGGTCGCTCTCGGGGTGAACATCGAAAACGGAGCCATGGGCGGACGGTTTGTCCATTACAGCGGTGACCGCTTCGAGTTGAATAAAGGGGAGTTGCTGCAATGGGTGTGCTGAGCCTAAATGACCGTGCGATGCGCTTAGGTGAGCAGTTGGCCAATCGTGCGGCCGAGGTGGGCGCGACATTGCATACGGTCAGCGGGGCGCAGGTGATCGACGCTGGCGTTGACGCGACGGGCAGCCTGGAGGTGGGGTGTCTGGTGGCGCGAATATGCATGGCCGACCTGGGTACGGTGCAGATCACGGCGATGGATTTGGCAGGGGCAATGTTGCCTGCTGTCACGGTCAACGTGCGCTTTCCCGTTGCCGCATGCATGGCCAGTCAGTACGCCGGTTGGCAGATCAGCGAGGGAAAATACTTCGCCATGGGTTCCGGCCCGATGCGCGCCGCCTATGGCAAAGAAGATCTTTTTAACGACATTGGTTTTCGTGAAAAACCGCGATGCGCCGTCGGCGTACTGGAATCCGCGAAACTGCCCGATGGGATGATTGTCGACAAGATCGCCCAATCGTGCGGTGTGGAGGCGGCAAACGTGATGTTGATCGTCGCCCGCACGGCGAGTCTAGCGGGGGGCGTGCAGGTGGTGGCGAGGTCGGTGGAAACCACGCTGCACAAGTTGCACGCACTGGCTTTTGACCTCAATCGCGTGGTCGGTGGGTTTGGCGCAGCGCCACTGCCACCGGTGGCCAAGGATGATCTGGCCGCCATCGGGAGAACCAACGACGCCATGTTGTACGGAGCGCAGACCACGTTATACGTCACCGGCGACGACGAATCGTTGGCGCAAGTGGGCGAGCAATTGCCTTCATCGGCATCGAAGGACTACGGCAGGCCGTTCGCTGAGATATTCAAGCAGTACGATCACGACTTTTACCGAATTGATCCCATGCTGTTCAGCCCCGCTGCGGTGAGTTTACAGAACATGGATACGGGTCGCACGCACGTCGTGGGTAAGGTCAATCACGAAGTGCTGTTGCAATCATTTTTCAGTTGATGGATTTGCCATGCATGTTGTTGCCCTGATCGAAAATGAAGGCGGGTTGGCAAGCGATATGCGCCTTGCCGCCGGCGAACTGGGATTGGGGCTGACTACGGTGCGCTGGAGTGAACTAAGCGCGTTGGCTGGTGGCGACGCTGATCAGGTGCGGGCCGGGGACGTGGTGCTCAATGACTGCGACGTTGTGGTGTTGCGCACCATGCGGGCAGGCACGTTCGAGCAGATTTTTTTTCGCATGGATGTGCTGCACCGTTTGGAAGCTGCCGGGATGACGGTGGTTAATCGGCCACTGGCGATTGAAGTTTCCGTGGACAAGTACCGATCGCTGGCAACGCTACATCAGGCGGGGTTGACAACACCGCGGACGTTTGTGTGCCAGAAATACACGGATTCCATGGCTGCGTTCGACGCGTTGGGAAGAGATGTCGTGCTTAAGCCGTTGTTTGGTTCGCAGGGTTTCGGCGTGACACGTGTCAGCGATCGCGTAATGGCGCAACGCGCTTTTTCGCAACTGGAGCGAATGGGACAGGTGGCTTACGTGCAACAGTTCATTGCCCACGGGAAAACGGATTTGCGACTACTCGTGGTTGGCGATGCCGTGATGGCTTCAATGCGGCGGTACGGTGTGGATTGGCGGACGAACATCGCCCTCGGTGGCGAGGGGCAAGCGGTTGATGCTGATGCAGAATCGGTGGACATGGCGCTGCGGGCGGCTCGGGCATGCGGCGCGCTGGTGGCCGGCGTGGACATCCTCAATGGTGAAGACGGCCGCCGCTACGTGCTGGAAGTCAACGCCATTCCCGGCTGGCGAAAATTGGCGGACGTGACGGGGCTCGACATCACGCGGCGCGTGTTGGCGCATGTTGCCGAGCATGCGCAGAAGAGACAGGTCCATGTCTAGTGTTGCCAGTCCGGGGCAAGTTGCGCAGTGGGCGTGCGTGGCTGAGGTCACGGCGCCGAAGGCGGGCAACGTGCATCCAGGCTCGCCATTTGAGGATGTCAGTTGGCGAGACTTCGTGACCAGCGCCATGTTGACCCGGCCGATTCTGGACGATGTGGCCAATCGTGGTATCGGGCGCACGGTACTTGACTGCGTGATGGCCACGCGCCAGGCTGTTGGCACAAATACCAATCTAGGCCTAATCCTGTTGTTGGTGCCGTTGTGTGCCGCAGCGGAAGATCAGTCGCTGGGGGAAGGCATTAATCGCGTGTTGGGAACGCTCACGGAGGAGGATGCGCAAGCTGTCTACGAAGCAATCCGATTGGCCGTACCGGGCGGATTGGGTGGCGTGGAAAAGGCGGACGTTCACCAATGGACATCGGTCGGACTCATTGAAGCGATGCGATTGGCTGCCGATCATGATGCGGTGGCTCGGCAGTATGCCAACGGTTTTGAGGACGTGTTGCACACAATCGCGCCGCGAGTGGTCGAGCTTACCAGGCGGGGGCGGGGATTGGATCAAGCCATCGTACGGGTCCATCTGGAGCAAATGGTTCGTGAGCCGGATGGTTTGATCCGGCGCAAGTGCGGCGATGACGTGGCCGACCAATCCAGTCGCCGGGCCGCAGCGGTGGTGGACGCGAATTGGCCCGACACAGCTGAAGCGACGCGTTTGTTTGATGACCTGGATCATTGGCTGCGGGCCAATGGCCATGTGCGTAACCCCGGCACGAGCGCCGACATGGTCGCCGCAGGTCTGTTCGTCGCCATGTATGAAGGTGATATTATGTCCCCATTTAATTGGGCGTATCCATTGACTGCTCCGATAGTATGAAAGTTTTCATTTATGAACACGTGTGCGGAGGCGGCCTTTCCGGTGAGGCATTGCCGGCTTCATTGGCGGCACAGGGCGGGGCCATGCTCACCGCGGCCGTAGGCGATTTTCTGGATGCGAATGTTCAAGTGATCACGACGGTAGACCCTCGTGCGGGACTGGAACTGGAGGGGGAGATTGTGACGCCAGGCACAGCGATTGAACCAATTTTCGACCGGCTGTGCCACGCAGCGGACGAGGTGCTGGTCATCGCACCGGAAACAGGCGGCATACTCGAAAAGTGCGTCCGACGGTTGGCGGTGCTGGGCGCTAATTCACTGGGAAGTTCACCTGAGGCGATCAGTTTGTGTGCTGACAAGTTGCTGCTGGCAGAGTATCTGGATCGGGCGGGTGTGATGACGCCGACAACATACGTATTTTACGCACAGCGGCCAGCGGAATATCCGTTGATCGTCAAGCCGCGATTCGGCGCAGGTTGCCAGAACACGTTCTTGTGTAATTGCGAGGATCAGGTGCGCATAGCCCGAGTGGATGACGGATGGATCACGCAGCCGTGGGTTGAGGGTGAAGCGGTGAGTGTGTCGTTGATTATTGGAAAAGACAAGACAACTTGCTTGCTTGCAGGTCGCCAGCATATTGAACTTGATGGCGAGGGGCCGATGCGTCTGGTGTATGCAGGTGGGAGCATACCCCTAGATGGCGCGTTGGCACAGCGGGCAGTGAATGCGGCGCTGAGGGCAGTGTCGGCGGTACCGGGCTTAAGCGGATTCGTCGGTGTTGATGTGATTCTGGCTGGTGATCCCGCGGGGGATCAGGTAGTTGAAATCAACCCCCGGCTGACTGTGTCCTACGTGGCGATGCGGCAGTTGTGCACGACGAACCTGGCGATACTGATGCTTGGCAGCGATTTGCCAGTGCGATGGTCGGATCGAAATTTAAGCTTTGACGCGGCCGGCAGAGCGGTACAAACGGTTGATCAATGAGCATACTTGCCCTGGATATCGGTGGTGCGAATATCAAGGCGGCGCACAGCGACGGCGCCATCATAACGCAACCGTTTGCGCTTTGGCGTCAGCCGCAACATTTGGCAGACATGTTGCGTGAGGTGATGGCGAAATTTCCGGCATTCGAGCATCTGGCCGTGACCACGACGGCCGAACTGTGCGACTGCTTTGCCACGAAGCGTGAAGGTGTGGGGTGCGTGCTTGACGCGACCGAGGCTGTGGCGAACAGTAGCGCGGTCCACGTTTGGCAGACGGACGGCCGTTTCGTCACTGCTGGTCAGGCTCGCGATGAGCCGACGCTTTGCGCTGCGGCGAACTGGCATGTTTTAGCTACCTTTGTTGCCGCCATGTACCAGCAAGGTGAATTCCTGTTGGTGGATATAGGCTCAACGACGACCGACATCATCAGGCTGAAGGATGGTCACGTGGCGGCGGGCGGCCTTACCGATATGCAGCGGCTGGCCACCGGCGAGCTTTTGTACATTGGCGCGTCGCGCACATCGTTGATGGCGCTGGGGACAAAAGTGAATTGGTCTGGCAAAGAATACAACATCATGGCAGAGCATTTTGCGACCACGGAAGATATATTGGTGTTGCTGGGTAAAGTCCCTGAACAGCCCGATAGCACGGATACGGCCGATGGGCGACCATTGACGCGAATTGGTGCCGCAAGGCGAGTCGTGCGGATGATCGGTGCCGACCTCGAACAGTTGCAGCAAGAAGATGCTGTGGGCCTGGCGCAAACCTTTGTCAAATTGTTCCACGCGTGTATTGCAAATGCCATTGCGCAGGTGGTCAGTGGGCGCCGGATAGACCGGATCATTATCAGTGGTAGCGGCGCGTCTGTGGCTGCGGGAGCGTTGCCGGCCGTACCTGTGGTGCGATTGGCGGAGAAGATCGGTGAGGATGCGGCGTCGGCGGCATGCGCCTTTGCGCTCGGGTCAATGTTGCAAAATCGCTTGGCGGCCGGTGAAGCAGTAAAGGGCTAATTACCTGCCGCTGTGCCGGAGATCTGCGCTTCGACGGTCAGTTTACGAGCCGGGTCGCTGACCACGTAGAGCGTTTGAGTGGGGAAGGCAAATTCGATGCCCGCTGTGGCGTAGGCGCGGAACAGTTTCATGTTGACCAGTTGGCAGTGGTCCAGGTAGGTGAAAAACCCGCGGTCGGGATCATCTGCCATCTGGTACCAGTAGTAAGCGCGGATGTTGAGGCTATCGGCGTTGAGTTCGTTGAAGGCGATGCGCGGAGGAAATTGGTCCATGTCAAAGCGCCCCTCTTCGACGACCTGTGCATCATTGAGAATGTCGCTGAGGATGCGCTGTGCCTCTTCGATCTTATCAGGTGGGGTGTCATAAGTGATGGTTACGTCCATTTGCCGGCGTATGTACGGCCGGGCGGCGATGTTTTCCACCTTGTTGTCGATGAACTTCATGTTGGGTACGGTGACGAGGTGGCCGCTGCGCAGGCGAATGCGCGTGGAGCGGAAACCGATCTCTTCTACGGTGCCTACATCATTATCAAATGAGATGAAATCGCCGACAAAAAACGGCTTGTCGAAAAAAATGGTGATCGACCCGAACAGGTTCTTGACCGAGTCCTGGGCCGCCAGCGATACCGCTAGGCCGGCAATCCCCAGGCCAGCCAGCCAGCCGGTGATGTTCAGGCTAAACACGTTCTGGGCCACGACCAATGTGAAGGTGATGACCAGAAAGATGCGAAGGGTCTTGCGAACCAGCGGGACTATCATGTCATCGAGCTTGGTTTCGGTCTTGGCAGTGATCTTGACCAGCGCCATCTCGACGATGTCCACGAGATTGTAGAATAACCATCCCAATGCCAGCAGGAAGAGGAACTGGATAATCTTTTGGGAGAAGTCTTCCAGGTTTTCTTCGAGGTAGAGAAAGTTGAGTCCAATCATAATTCCAAGCGTCAACAGTGCCAGGCTGGCCGGGCTTGCGGCATTGCTCACCACCTGACCGCGGGCGCCAGCGTCGCGACTTCTGAGCCGAGTCGCCACGCTACGCATGGTTATGCTGGCAAATTTGCCCATGACCAGTCCAGCGAGAATGCCCCCGAGCAGGGCGCCCCAGCCCCAAACCGGTGTTTTCTCGAAGGTCGGGCCGAACCCGATCAGCAGTTGGGAGGTCTGGGGTACATAGGCTGGTGGCAACTGGGACATGGTCTGCCACAACTGTGGCAATTGCTCGATGGTCTGCCTGGAAAACTTCCACACTCCCGGATCAGTCTCGGCGATGACGATCGATTGCATGATCGATTGCTGGAGTTTGTCCTGGATGGCAAGGTGGTTTAGGCCGCTGCGGCGGGGAAAGAAAATAAAGCTGTCGAGCCCCCGCTGCTTGGCCTGTGCCGAATCAGGCAACTGATCTTTGCTCACCTCGCCGATGCGATCGAGGATTTTGAGCATATCACTTGTATAACGGTGGCGGGTTGGTTCATCGAGAGGTTCATCCAGTGCATCGAAGTCGAAGCAATTGACGGCGATCTGCCAGGCAAGGTTGCGGTCCTGGCGGGTTTGCTCGAATTGTTGGTCCAATGCCCGGTTGATCGCTCTTAGGTAAGTGAACATTGTGTCCCGCGGGCTGGTTTGGGACACGGCGATCGTTTCGACAGATCCCACAGGTGCCGACTCGGTCTGGGCACGGGCCACGTGCATGGTTGACAGCAGCAGTGCCGCGATCAGCGACATGCCCAGGCAGGGGGATTGCTGCGTAGGTTTCATACAGCGCGTAATGTAACCTGCGGTGCGTAGGGCACAAATCGGCAAGTGCAGGAGGGCTGGATCGACCATCTGTTAGAGATGGTCTTCCTGGATGACGCGGACGTTGACCCGCGGTTGGTTCAGCGGTGATGGGGCCTGCCTGGTGATGCCCAAAAGTCGCTGCAGCAGTGAGGTCACTGTGGCCATCGCACCCAACAGGACAAACACGATAAATCCAATTGCCAGCGCCGCCACGGCCAGCAACGCCAGTGGTATGACGATGGTAATCACCATGGATATCAGGGCCGTTTTCCAGATCCAGCCCGGATGGCGTTCAGCACGCAGGACCCAATGTCCCAGCGTCGGATGGTTGCGGAAATAGACTCGCCACATTTGCATGACCATAGGCCTAAAGACGGTTGAAAACAACCTGTGGTGACAATTCGGTTCCGGGTGACTGAAGTGACCTGGTGGAAGGTCCGATACAAACGAAGGACAGTCGACCCTGATCCAGGAGTGGGAGCCACATGACTATTGACGCATCATCGGTCGCCAGTGATATCGGCGTGGACAAAGCCAGGCAGAAACTTGTCAATGACGCGGTCAAGGAAATCAACCACATCGCCACGCTTCCAGAGTTGACGCTGAAGATTATCAAACTGGTTGAAAACCCTGACTCGACGGCCCG
>CAUZAW010000054.1:0-13679 GCA_963577735.1 Phycisphaerae bacterium
GCGTTGGTGGTTCCAGTCCACATCGTCCCATGAGGCATCTAGGGCCTCTCCACGACGAAGTCCAGCCACCCGGCAGAGGGGCAGGAACACCCTCCAACCGATATTGGGGCAGGCATCAAACAGCTTCGTCAACTCGTCTGGCGTCACGGATGATTACGTCCATGTCGGGGCAATGCCAGGTGTTGTTCTTCGCGCCGGCGTCTTCGCCTTTCATCCAGAAGAAGATGCGAATTCGCTTACCGCGCACCTGCTCGATCGGCAGCGGCACCGGGCGGGCCAGTTCGATGCTGTCGGAGCCGGCGCAGCGCACGGCCGCCTGCGTTGATTCCTTGTATGGGTTGTCAACCGGCTGGTCGCGATCGAGCCACTTGTCAGGCGATTGATCGGGCCCGAGCAGATCCTCAAACCGAAACGGCGTGGCAAAATGATCAACCACGCCGTGCTGGTAGTGCCGCCAAAGTTCCGCATCGCGATCCTGCTTGCGTGTCTCGGATGTCCACGACCCGAGGTTGGTGACTTCGGCGCCAGCGCCCGACACGACGCCTGCCGCGATGATCAGCGGTAGGCAGACGATGCTGTGGTTCCGTATCTTCATGGAATTGATATATCTATCGCACTTGGTCGATTCAATCAACGTAACTTCTCCATTTGCGTTGTTCAACGACGATCGGGCATCATTTTTCCCGGGAAAGAGGAGAACGCCCGGCTGAAGAAGCTGGTGGCGGACCAGGTCCCCGGGGCTGGACATGCAGATTTTGAGGGAGGCCGACCGCCCAGACTTGTAGGCCCCGAGCGTCGTCGTCGGACCGTGGAGGCTGTGCGTGGTCGCTTGGGGTATGACCAAGTGTCGGAACGCCGCGTGTGCGAATCGTTGGGACAGTCCCGCAGCACGCAGCGTCACGGGCCCTCGGGCGCACCTGGCTCAATGTCTCGGTCGGCGCGTTCGGCTGCTTCCGGGGCGCCGCCTCCGACGCTGAGACCCCGGCGCGATCGGGCGGGCCGCCGCCGATCGGCAACAGTTCAATGCCGTCACCTTCTTCAGCCGAGCGGATGCGAAACCGCATCGCCGTCACTTCAGCGCCGTAGTGGCCGAAGCGGTTCTTGAACCCTTGATGATCACCGACGGCGAAGATCGTGCCGTCGTCAAGAACGCAGGCGTCGGGGTAGTACGCGATCGGATCAAACTGGAAACCGCGATCCCGTCCGGGCTTAATCCACGTCCGGCCGCTGTCACGGCTGTACATTACTTGGCCGTGTCCGCCCGGGCTGCCGCAGGTCAGCAGCACGGCCGTGCCGTCGGGCAGCACGACGAAGTCGCCCTTCTTCCAGGCATCAAATCGCGGGATCTTGCCGCTGCCTTCATGAATCCGTTTCGGCGATGACCAGCTCTTGCCGTTGTCGAACGATTGGAACCACGAGCTGGTCGGCCGGGAAGCAAAGCCGATGCTCCCGTCGGGCATGAACGCGATGGCGCCTTCCTCGACGCTGAAATCCTCGTGGCTGATGATGGAAACGATCTCCCAGGTGGCCGTGTGATCGCGCGATCGCATGAGAACGCCGACGAACCGCTCGGTCTCGAATGGCTCCCAGTTGCTGCCGCCGGGAAGCGGCACCGCTGCGGTCAGCATCAGCAGCGAGCCGTCGGGCGCCTCAGCGAAATCGTGCGACGTGGTCATGAACAGGAACGGGCCGATGATGATCGATGCGACTTTCCATGTGTGGCCGTTGTCTGTGCTGGTGAAGAACACCTGTTGCATGGGCAATCGGCCGGCGGCGGCCGTGGCGAAGGCTACCGGCTCGCGCGGCGGGTTGAAGCGCAGACTGCGGAACACTTCGATCAGCGCGACCGCCACCATCGTGCCGTTCGACAACTGCACTACGTCCGTAATCCCCGTGGCGCCGTGCACAATCGGAAATGCCTCGGGGCGCGACCACGTCTTGCCCTGGTCTGTCGAACGGATCCACATCATCTGCCCGCCGGTGGGGCAGTGCCAGTCCTTGAGCCACGGGTGTTTGTCCGTCAGGTACTCGACGTACTCGGCCGTTTCATATTGATCCAGCGGTGTCGGCGGCGAATAGTGCCAATACCCGGCGCAGAAGGCGACGAACAGATCGCCGTTGTCAAGCTTGCAGATCTTCGGCCAACCGCAGAATCCACCAAACCCCTCGAACGGTTCAGGTGTGTTGACTGTCGGTGAAACAAGGATCCGTCGGTGCGCTTCGATCTGCTGTTTGGTCGGGTTCGGCGCGTCGACAATGTGCATGTTGATCATTGGCGGTTTATCTCCATGGGCCATGCCGGCGAGCAGCAGCATACTTCCGAGGCATACAAGCGCTGTGCGCGATCGGGCACGTGTCAGGACCATTGCTGGCCGGCGCAAAGTGGGGCCTCCTGTCTGGTTGTCCTGCGAATACGCAGCCCTACCTCGTCACGCCCAGCCTCTGCCAGCGCACGTGCGTGTCAGCGCCTTGCGTGCACCAGAACGTCGCCAGCGCCGTGACGTCATCCAGGCGCATGATCTTCGGCGCGCCGTACGCGATGGCGTCATGGGCCGACGGATATTTGTCCGTTTTCACCACACCAAGCGCTTCCTTGCCGTAGGCGTCCCATACGACGAACTCGGGGTCGGTGCTCCAGGTGCGGCCATGGTCTTCGCTGACAGCGACCTTGATGCCCGGTTGGTCAGTGTCTTCGCGATGCGAATAGGCCAGCAGCAGCAACCCGCCGCCCATGTTGCACGCGCAGCTTGTCTGCCCGGGCACGTGCATGTCGTACGGCCGTTCCCATGTCCGGCCGGTCTCGTCCGTCGAAACGATCGCCCAGTTGCCGATAAAGCGGTCGAACTGCGGCGTCGCGCCCCAGGACGGCATCAGCAATCGCCCGTCATCCAGCTTGACCGCAATGGCGTGCGAAAAGGATTTGTCGTTCGCCGCTCCGTCGGCGATCACGGTCTTATCACCCCACGTTTTGCCGCGGTCGGTGCTGTGAAGCCCGTAGATCTGCAGGTCGAACGGGCCGGCGTAGTCGTAAGCGTTCCATGTCTCGATCGTCAGCAGCCAGGCGCCATCGGGCAACTCGATCAGCGGGCCGTAGGGCGCGGGGGCCCGGTGCTTGTCGAAACGCCCGGCGATATCGCAGACCTGAGGATGCGACCATGTGTCGCCATCGTCGTTCGAGAACATCAGCAGCGTCTGCTCCGGGCTGAGCCCGCCGGTTTCCGGATTGAACTTGAACCTTCCATCATGCTGATCGCAGCGCGAGGCGCGCAGCACGAGCGTCCCGTCCGACAGTTTCGTGAACTGGGCGTCGCCGTAGTTGTATTGAACGTCGTCCTTGTCACGGTCAATAATAGGACCGCGGTGTTCCCATGTGGCGCCGCCGTCGTTCGAGCGAAGCATGTGGATCATGCCTTCGGGGGAATAGAGCGCCAGCGCCACGCGGACGGTGCAGAGGATGTCGCCGTTATCGCGCAGGTGCGTCGCGGGGTGGAAGGCGTTAATGACGCGATGCCCGGGATATGGATTGCGATAGATGACGCCGCTGTCGATTGTTTGAAGGCTGGCCATATATCGGCGCCCTTATATGCCGGGTGAGCAAGCGGAGTATCGCGAATGGTAACGCATCGGGAATGAGCTGTTGCTATCCACTTCATATTTCCCATTTGAACTCCACCCGGCTACGCCGCCGGGCTCCTTGTGCCACAGTGTAACGCCCCCAAGAATCCAAGCCGTTCTGACCTGATCACTCGGCGGCGAACACGGAATTGAGGGAAACACAAGAAACGGTCCGTAGCGCAGTCGACTCAAGGGCTTCCGCCAGATGGCACGTTACGGACCATCAGTACCAGTGGCTTGCATCTGCCTCAATTCCCCAAGCATCAACGGCAACCGCGCTACGGCATCCGCCTCCTGACCGGGGAAAAGATGGCCATATGTGTCCATCGTCAGCGTGATCGATGAATGGCGCATCACTGACTGTATGACCTTGGGGTGCGCTCCCGTCATCGCCAGCCACGCGCCGCAGGGCGTGGAAGTCCAAATGCTCACCTTCATGGTTAACAACCGCAAGGAAATCAGACTTCTGACGGTACGCGTACTCGTCAAGGTTATCCTTTGCGACCTCTAACCAAATGTCTCTCGCCTTCCTCAAGTCGGTCCGCAGCCGTACAGCAAAGTGATCAATACTGGTGCGATGATCCAATGAAATCGGGTAGCCATTGGTAATGTCCTCGACAGAGTTTTCGATACTGGGACCTGTATTTACTCAGACAGATTCTGTTGCCGGATCTACGTCTTGTAATTCAATGCCACCATTTCAGATAGTGTGCAGGCGGCGGTGTAATGATCGCCGTTGTCAATGCTGACGATGTACAACTCGCCGCTATCCTGATCCTTGGCGCTTATCCTGCAGGCTTCAATGTCGATGTCATAACCAAGCCATTTGATTTGGTCTAGGAGATATTTGGTTAACGAGCTGGACATGATGCCTGATTTATAATCGTGGCGATTTGGAACGTCAATAGATTTCTACGAAAGGCGGCGTTAACGGCTGCTAAGCAGTATAAAACTCTTAAATTGCCAAGCCTCTTCTGGTATAATGCTCCACGTCTAAAACGTGTGTTCTTCACGTATTAGTGACAAAGAGGAGGCAAGGGAATGAGCATTCTTTCGGCATTTAAATTTCCTATGACATCCTTGGTATTGCTGGCGCTGATCGCCGTGCCTGTACATGCAACGGTTACTACGACAGGTGATGTGGATCCCGGTGGGGCTGCCACACAACCGGATCCGTGGGCAGTTGGGGATGATCTGTTTGTGGGTGAAACGGGTACCGGTACGCTGAATGTCGAAGCGGGCGGCGTGTGGGTTGTGCCGCATAGACCTAGATGACTTAGTGGTCAATTTGAGTGCGGTGGGCACGACGTCCCCAATTAGGCGTCAGATACGGCGTCATGTTTCCACATGCTGTAGGTAATGCCTCTGGTTAACTCGGTGAATCCCATCCCTTCGCATGTGGTTTGCCCGTCATGATCTTCATGTGCCAAGGACACGCTGAGCATTGCCGATGACGTCTTGGTCTTGATGTTGTCGAGCAGTTCGCGCATCAACCAGCGTCTTAACATAGGCGCCTTGTAGGCCGGGTCTACACTGGGATAGATGAAACTGACTTCGGATCCCCTTAGATAGGCAAATCCGCCGTAGCCACGAGTCGCTCCGTTGCGCTCAGCCACGTAGACCCGGTTCGTCTCTGCCGCACAGAATGCTTGGGCGCATTCCACCCGCCGCTGGCGGCTAGTCTTTTCGCCGATGATTCCGTGCCGCTGCTGCATCGGCTCCAGCGTCAAGCAATCTTTCCCAAAGGGGTTTACGCCTTCGGCGGCAATCTGCCGAATTCGCGGCAGATCCCCGGCCTTAACGGCCCTGATATTCAAACTCGGATCCGAATTCATTGGGCCGGGCTCCAATTCGCTCTTCAATGCGGTATAGTCAACCGTCCGGGCCAGTTCCTTGAATCCCAGTTTTTCATACACTCGGCGGGCGGGCCGATCCCGCACAATGGTGCTGACTAGGAGGATCTTTATTCGGTTCAATAATTTAATGCGCTTGAGCGTGGCTTGGGCCAGACGGGTGCCGATGCCCCGGCCTTGATAGGCAGGATGGACCGCATTGACCTTAAGCTGGCCGATACCATGGTCCGGATCCAAACCATACGTGTAATACCCGACGACATGGCCATCATCTTCGGCGACCAGAACATTATTTAGGTTGTGTTCACAGAAATCCCTAACACTTGTGCCTTTGCGCTGCTCCCAGCCGATTCCATCCACTACCCCATAAAGATCTTCGCGCAACCCTACACGGCAATAGGGTCCGAAGCTCGAGATTGTGATTTGGTAGATTCGATCCAGATCCTCAGGTATTGCGCTTCGAATAACCATGGTTCAACGCCGCACTGGGGCCCGGAGCTTGGATTGACCGATCCCCCTCAAGCAAGAAGGGTCCATCCAAAACTCGATTGCCTGTCTTTCATACCCATGCAGCAACTGATCTTGCTCGGCCAGTTGATTGACCTGGTCGATGGTGAACCATTTGGCGGTTGCGTTGGTGATGACCTGGTCGTCGGTCGGCACGGAGTAGCCATAGACACGACATGTCTGGCTTGGCTCGTCGTAATCATCTATGTGGCTCATCCACGGCACATCAATGTTCAGTTCCTCATCGGCAGCCTTGTCGAGGAGATCAATCAGGTTAATCTTCGTGGGCGATGGATCCGCAACTCGTCCGGGCAGTGTCCACTTTTCACCGTTGTCAACCACCATGAGAAAACGCTCGTTGTGCTCGACGATGAGCCGCGCCGCGCGGATGGGATCATCGCCATAGTGCGGTAAAAGCGAACGGCCTTTGTAAGTGACGGCGCGGTGAGCGGCGTTACTGAATTGCACCGGTCCGGCCGCGGGTGGGGCATTCAAGGCACGGTACTTGTTGTAGATGCCAAATCGGTTGTGATCCGACCGGTTGGCACCGCCCTCATGCCAAGTAAACATGTTCATCAGCAGTAAGTCGCCGCGGCGCAGTTTCGTATCCACGAGAGGAGCGATGTCAGTCGCGTGAGCACGTTGCACGTGGCGGACACGGCCGCTTGCTTCGAGGATTCGGCTGTGCTTGTGGGAACCAGGTGAAACGAACAGCGGTCCGGTCGCTTCGTCCAGGTCTACCAGCGAGGTGATGGCAAAGAGCCAGTTGAGTGACGAGCCGGCGGCGTGATAGGTCTTATAGTCCTGGTGCGCTGTCGGGTGCGAGCCTTCGTAATCGCCACGGGTCCCCGGGGCGCCCGGCGTCTTGAGGTACCCGACAAAAGTGGACATGGCTGACGGGCCACCCAGCAATGTTTCAACCGCCTCGACGATCTGCGGGTGGTTGGCGATAGAGGCAAGATCGGGATCCTCAACGACGTTTCCCTGGATGGTGTAACGCGTCTGGGGCCTCGGGTCGCCGTTACACACCTTATCCACGGCACGGTTCAGACCTGCGCTGACCCGCTGTAGCTCCGATTCGGTGAATAGCTGGGAGATGACCAGGAACCCCTGTTCGTGATACGCGTCAATCTGGCTGGGACTAAGCATTTCGCTTCTCCATAAAGAGCATATTGTGACTGCAAATCATGGCGACCCTCTGATTGATACTTATGCCGCCTACGCAGCACAGTATATCCAATCGACATGCCTAGTTGTCCAGGGCCGCTAGGCACCGCCTATAGTGTACACATCAGTTAGTGTCATAAGCCGACGCATTGCTTACAAGATCGACCATTAGACTTGACGGTATAGCGGCCTTCTTTTGTATTGCCGTACCAGCGGCAGCTACTGTTATGCCGCACTCCTGACTTCAAGTTAATCCAGTAACCGCCTGTTTCCTTCTTGTCGCATGCTAATGGCACGAAACAAATTGTCACCATCAGGCATGCTAAGGCGATAGCTCTCTGCCAGCGGATGATCTCCCCGATATCTGAAAAACGTTGTTTGAATCTATTCATTAACGGTTATTCATCCTGCCGCCAAATTGTATCCCCCACGGTGATATGGACTCCCCAGCACTTCGCAATGCGCCTCCCGATGTCCAAAGCCAATGCCATGATAATGATGGGCCTGGCAATGGTCACACCAGAATCGCCAAGCACATTTACCGCCGGCATCCGTAACTTCTTCGGCGTGCATGATTGGTTCATCTATGTCAAATAAATAAGGCGGCATGTTGGAGATTACGATCTTCATTCGTTATCCAAAGAACGTACAGTACAGATAGTCTGTATTTACTCAGACAGATTCTGTTGCCGGATCTGTATCTTGTAATTCAATGCCAACCATCTCAGATAGCATGCAGGCAGCAGTGTAATGATCGCCATTGTCAACGCTAACGACATACAACTAGCCGCTGTCCTGATCCTTGGCGCTTGTCCTGCAGGCTTTAATGTCGATGTCATAACCAAGCCATTTGATTTGGTCTAGGAGATATTTGGTTAACGTGCTGGACATGGTGCCTGTTTTATAATCGGGGCGATTTGTAACGTCAATGGATTTATATAAAAGGCGGCGATAAGGGCTGTTAATGCGCCTAGATAAAACTCTTCAATTAGCCGGCCTCTTCTGCTATAATGCCCCACGTCTAAAACGTGTGTTCTTCACGTTCTAGTGACAAAGTGGAGGCAAGGGAATGAGCATCCTTCGGAATAACACGCTTCAAGGAGAACGGCAGATGACAAGGATTCACACAGGAATAGTCAGCATTATTTCAGCGTGGCTGTTGGCAACAACAGTTCCGGTCCTTGGCGAAATTTCCGTGTTCCAGCACGGGGTGAACGGATACCAGGGCGGACAGGATTCAGCAATTCGAGTGGCCATTGAAATGGACAGGTTTCGCATTAACGACGATGACCCTTCGTGCAATGTACATTGTTTTGATGGTGATTTAGGTGGCGACCTGGGTGCCTACGAACACTGGTCGACCAATGGTGGCGGTTCGCCTGTCCTTGAAGTCGGACACTTCTTCCAGAATCAACTGGGATTTATTGGCCGGCCCGGACCAACCTACCGCTACGGCAAGATGTTCCTGCGTTTTGGTGATGTCATTGGTACAGGAGCGGGACAGATTCCCACAGATGCCAGGATTGATAATGCCACGCTGACATTACACCACCAGGAAGACCTGGGGGCGGTGGTTGCATCGTCGTACGTTGCGGACAACCCTGGCACGGCCAAAGGCCCAGTACTCAACAGCGGAAACATTCGCGTTTCACCGCTGCTACAGCCCATCGCCTTCGGCACATCTGATGGTTACTACAGTGACGGTGAAGTAACCGGCCGATTTCGTACTTGGAGACCAGGGTCCGATGGTACCAACGGCAATGCAGTTGCCCCAGGTAGTGGTGGCGAGGCTTGGGCACAAGGCTGCAAGGGTAGTGACTATGAATACGACCCACAGGGTCTGAATCACGGTCAGGATTATGTGTTAGACAACGACGCATTCGGAGCCATCGATTACTGTGGCCCGGCCGATGGTATTGATCACGATGAGAGCCGAGCGGTGGATTATTATCAGGATCAGGTCGCCGGCGCACAGGATATCAACGTCACATCAATTGCAAGGGACCTGACTGGTGACGGCGTGCTGATCAATGTCGTCCACGATCCGAATAATCCAATGTTGCCCCAGCCCAACGGCCCCAACTGGGGCGCCGCATATCGGTCAAATGAGCATCCCATGCGCGAAAGCCGCCCGCAGTTGACGATCGAGTACACGCTGGGCGCCATCCTCGCTGGTGATGCAAATGGTGACGGCACGGTGGACGTAGCGGATCTTGGGATCGTTGGGGCAAACTTTGGCCAGTCCGGAAAAACATTTGCCGACGGTGATTTCAACGATGATGGAAGTGTTGATGTCGCGGACCTGGGTATCGTGGGCGCCAACTGGAGTACGGCGCAAGCAACTTCGACCACCGACCTGGCCGCACTGGTTCCAGAACCCGCAGTCCTGGGCGTGTTCCTCATGGGCCTGCCATTGTTGACAAAGCGTAGACGCAGTCACTGACAACTACACCATCGAAATCAAAACGATCACCACGATCGAAAGCCCGATGCCGATTTTCTGTGTCATCGAGATCTTCTGTCGCCATATCAAATGCGTAACGAATAATGTCATCACAAGCGAACCGGCAGCAACGACGGGAAAGAACACGGTGCCCGGCACCCGCAGCACGGCAATGATTCCGAATGTTCCGGCTATGATGAAACCCAACCCGGATAACGCACCGTAGGTATATTCCCACCTGCGTGGCGGCACCTCACGCTGAATACGGGTGGTCAATACAAGTGCAACTAATGTGAAAAGATTGAATAGGACAAGAAACAGGTTCCGCGACTCTACCAAGTGATATACATCAACCATCTTGAAACAGGTCGAAAAGACCCCTTCACCCAATACACAGAGCAGAATGGGAAATAGTCGCTTCCACAATGGGTGCTCTTGATGCCAATTCTTGTTCTTGGTGACATGCTCACCTAGCAACAAAAAACACCCAGGCACCAGGATCAACCCAATGATCTGCCACGTTGCCGGCTTCTCATGCCACAGAAAGATGGATAGCAACACGGGGATCACCAGGCTCATATTCCAGAACGTGAAGATGACTGGAGCCTGGCCCGTCTCAAGCATCTTGAGTAATGCCACGCGTGCCACAAAAAGACAGAGTCCGGCCACCAATCCCAGGCAAACGACCTCGAAATTGACCTGCATGCCACCTAATGCAAATCCAATGCAGATGAAGCCCACCGTGGTAATAAAACGTTCAACGAGCAAATGCTGTAATCGACGACAGCCGCTTTCACTGGATGCCTTGTAGGCCACACAGGCGATGACCGTGCCAATAATTGAGAGCAGAAGAAATGCCATGTTGATTTCAGGAACTCAATCCGAACAGAACCCACCGTAAAATATCCAGGGAAACCTGTGGTCGGTATGAATACTTAATGGCGAGCCGATCATTGATTACTACTTTGCCGAAGTCGCCGCAACCAAGGCTGAACTATCCTGCAATTTGTCACCCAGTTCAGACGGTACCACGCTGCAGATCCTGGCGACATCGGTATAGGCCTCTTTTTCAAACTGCTCCACAACGAGTTTCAACCAGGATTCACCCAAGTAATTTGCAAGACTGCCAAGAATAATAATGTCTGGATAAAGCAGGTCACCGAGCATGGCACATGCGTCCCCAACAGCCTGCGCATTGATCCGGACCACCTCGACAGCATCGGGATCGCCACGAGCAGCCCACTGGGCAACTTGGACCGAATCAGGTGACGATGGCGGCCCCCATCGATTGGCAAACCGCCACGCGGCCAATCGGCCCAGTGCTGAAGCAGCACAATAACCCTCTAGGCTGCCCGGTTTACCGTAGGCTTCGGGACCATCAGATCGATATCGGATGTGACCGAAGTCACTGGGCCGTCCATTTGCGCCGCGATAGATCTTGCCATTGATGACAATTCCTGCCCCAAAGCCCGTACCGCAGGTCAGGTAGACCAAGCGTGTTGCACTATGCCCTGCACCCCATCGATATTCTGCCAAGGCACAAGCCGCCGCGTCGTGTTCCACCTGTACCGGAAGACCAAGTGCCTGGGCCAAACGCTCTTGCAGCCGAATACCATCCCATCCCGGCAGATTCGGTGGTTCATAAATCACCCCCGTTCGGGTATCGAGAGGTCCGCCGATGGCCACACCGACTGCGTTGATGTGACGGTGCTTCAACTGAAGCGTTCTGCCATGAACGATCAATTCTTCAATAACTGCATCGGGACCGCGGTGTGCATCTGTTGGCCACTGCATTCGGTCAAGGATCACGCCCCCAGGTGTACCGACAATTGCAGCACATTTGGTGCCGCCGACATCTAAACCAAGCAATAAATAATCATTCGGATGATTCTTCATTACTTACTATCGTATGTATTGACCCGCCAAGAATACAGGTCATAGAATTGACTAACGGGCACCAGCATGATGGATTCAAAAAGAACGCAAGTGAGCATTCAACCAATCTACCCCAAAGACCGTCATTTCCGACAGATTGCACGGGCAATGGTTACGCCACTTTTCCTGCTTGCCACAAGCGTCCACGCAACCACCTTCCCCGGCGTGTTGAATGGGGCACTTGATCAACCACGGATCAATATCATCGCCCGGCCCGGACCCGATGCAGTGCCACTGAGTGGTACAACGCTAGACTTTTTTACGCTTGAGGAGATCCCGACCTACAACATTGAAGGTTTTTTCGATACCGGTGCCAGTTCTGTGCTTCTGGCTGATCTGATTGTTCAGGATTTTGATATCCCCCAGGAACAGGGTTGGGGGTTTGTAGACGCTGGTGTAGCGGGCAGCGAACATTTTGGGATTACCGAACCCTTGTACGTGCAACTTGGACCAAAAACTCCGTCGTTTAATCTCGACAATCTACCCAACCCCAACAACCCGAGTGACCCAGTCAATAATGATTACTTCAACAGTCACTACAACCACGTTTATCCACCACTTCGAGCAATTACCAGCCAGCCCAGCAGCAACACGGGCAGCATCTTCGACGATCTTTTGAGCCAAATGTCACAGGTCAATGTACTGGGGATGCCGTTGTTCGATGATAAAACCGTGGTCATGGATTCGCGTGGTGTTAATTCAGTTGTGCTCGGCGACGTGGATCTTCTAGATCTGGTCACCGGATTAACGATTTCAACCTATGCATATGATTCGGCCAATCCACCTCCATTTAATCCTGCATCAGCCGATTCAGATCCAGGCATACCCCCCACCAACCTGCATATCCGCACGAGCTATGCGTCCTTCGATGACTTCACGAATACGACCGGTCCCGGCTCACAACCACCAACCCTTGCACATAACCCCTTCATTGGCCCAAACCCGACATCCCCATCCGGCCAGCAGAGCGATGTACCCGGAGTCACCATTGAATTCAATGGATCAAAGACTACGGGCAGCATCCTATTTGACACCGGTGGCGCCGCCACGATTTTTGCTCAACACCTCATAGAACAATTGGGTGTCCAGTATCGCCCCGGAGCAGGAACCGACAGTAGCAATCCGATACTTGAATACATTGCTGATGGATCCACCGTCCCGAACCAGTTCCAACTGACGCTTGGGGGGGTTGGCGGCCAAGTCAAGGCGAGTGGCCTGTTCCTTGATTCGTTGCTAGTACGAACCATGGAAGGCAATGCAGCCAATGACAATGACCTGCGACACCTGCAATACACCGATGTGCCGGTGCTTGTACTTGATATTTCGATTGAACACCCGGTTACGAATGAATTGTTTACGCTCGACGGCATTTTCGGAATGAACCTGCTGTTCCCCACTGCTTTCGTGGATGAACCACTCAATATTTTTAATCTTCAAATGGCACCTGGTTTCTATGACTGGATCACTTTCGACGAACCTAGCGGTGTCATCGGGCTGCAGTTCAATGACCTGGGCAACCTCCTTTTCAACTCTCAATTTCCTGGAATGAACATACCCGGTGATGCCAACCTTGATGGCAGGGTTGACATTACTGACCTGGCCATCTGGGGCACACACGCCTACATGTTCGATCAGTTATGGATGAATGGTGATTTTAATTTTAACGGTGAGGTGGGCATCGATGATTTGGGCATCATTGGCAGCCATTGGGGACAAGTCGCAGGCCAAAACACCCTGGTACCCGAACCTGCCGTCCTGAGCGTATTGTGTGCCGGGTTGATCTGTATCAGGCGATACCGACGACCCCGGGCAAGCCGACTATGACAGCGTGCCGCCTGGCAATAGCATCCACCTCGTCTTTACCTCAACCTTGCCTGGCATTACATCAGTTTCGCCAAGCAGGCCCGTCACCTGCGGTAGTTATCACCACGCTCCCCTGTCCCGGGTACGGATACGAACAATGGTCCGTATTTTCATCACACAGCCCAGGCGAATCGATACAAAACTTTAATCATTGTGGCCCCCTTTCCACAACACACCAACTTGCAATGATTGTCAACCGCTCGTCTCGAATATGATTTGTTTTAAGATTTTATATTTCTTGCCCCGAATCCATGTATAAGTTTTTTTCCGCTTAAGCCCGCTTGCTGTTTGCAATA
>CAUZAW010000055.1:0-13599 GCA_963577735.1 Phycisphaerae bacterium
TTCGTACCATTGGGCTTTTTCTACATGGGGTTGGTGGATGTTGATTGCCGCCGTCACTTCTGGGCCTGGCTGGCAGCGCCGATCATCGTCGTACTGCTGGCAACGCTGGCAGTGGCCATGGAATTCGTTCAGATTTGGTTTCCCCCACGCACCGTATCGCAAAACGACATCCTCGCCGAAGTGATTGGCGGTGCCGCAGGTGTACTGCTTTGGCTGGCATTTGGACGGGTATTAACCCAAATCGTGCGTGACTTGGCCACTGAGCAACATCAGCAGCGATTCATCGCCCGTGTGCTCTGGATATACGTCGTACTTTTTCTGCTGTACACGCTGATGCCGTTCGATTTTATCTTCACCTGGCCTGCCATCATCGAAAAATTTCAGCAAAATCGCATCTTGCTCATCCCCTTCGCCCGCCCATACGAGCATGGCCTGGAAATATTGGTCTACGTAGTACGCGACGTGTTAATGTTCATTCCCATCGGTATAGCCGCACGCCTCAACTGGCGCAGCGGCGATCTGTGCCGCTCGCCGCAAGCCGCCATCATGCTGGCCTTGGCGATCGCCGCCGGTGCAGAGGCTGGACAGCTGTTAGTTTTCAGTAATTACTCCGACATCACCGATATCATTGCCCGCGGTATCGGCGGCACCATCGGCGTAATGGCCGCCGAACGTGTCGTTGGGTCGGCCGCCTTTCCCTTTTCCGCAAACCAGCCGCCCTCGCTCAAGAGAATTGTTGTCGCCCTCGTTCTCTTTGCTGTCTACAGCTGTTTTATCTTGGCGGTCCTCTGGTATCCGTTTCAATTTGTCGATGACGCTGAGGCGTTCCAGGACAAGCTGGCCTATTTCATCAACTACCCGTTTAAGCACTATTACTACAGCGGCGAATGGTCCGCCATGACCAAACTGACCCACCTAGCACTGTTATTCCTACCGCTGGGGATACTCACAGGCTGGGGATTCGCTGGAACGCGGGGCAACCCCTGGAGGGTGTGGGTTGCCGTAATCACGGCCACATTGGCCATCGGCGTCATGGCCGAGATAGGCCAGGCGAATATCGCTACCCGGACCGTTCACCTCATGCCCGGGCAGATGAACAGCCACCGTACCGTCGGGGGCCATCAAGGCATCGACGTGACCGACCCCAACCTGAGCAAGGGAATCATGCTCCGCAAGGGCCGGGTTCCTGATATCACCGACGTGCTGGCCTACACAGCCGGTGCCCTTGCCGGCTGTTTGATTACCGCCTTATTCATACCCCGTCACGAGCAGATCGCGGTCCACACCCGGTTTCTAAAAAACAAGATATAATCAACCAATCGCTTGCGGACAGGTTTGCCGATATCCCCAGCCTACAGTAGGGTGTGCAGGCCAAATCGCCGGCCGTCAAGTGTTGCTAATGCCCTTACCCGGACGGCGAACAGGAAGATTCATCATGACTTCTTGGTCTATAGTCGTACTGGCCATTTTGTTCGTGTTTGTGTGCGTGCTGATGGTTCTGGTCATCTTGATCCAAAAGCCACGAGGCGGGGGATTGGCCGGTGCCTTTGGCGGAGGCGGCGGCAGCGCCCAGTCCGTGTTCGGCAGCAAGACCGGCGACGTCGCCACCTGGTTCACCGTTGCCATGTTCGTCTGCTTCATGCTTCTGGCTATGGGCATGCAATGGGCTACTAAACCCACGGGCAACGGTGAAAGTCCGCTGACACAGAATACTTCGCAGGCATCCGATCTGTCGGTCGCTCCGCCGCTGGATTCTGCTTCGACCGATCCCCAGCCAGATCCAGCCGCAGACAAACCGACCGAATAGCCGTAGTAACCCGCACCGCCATTCAGGAGCGCGGCATTGATTCGATCGATGACCGGCTTTGGCAAAGCAGCCGAGCAATTCGAAGGTATTCATTACGCCATCGAGTTGCGCAGCCTTAACAACAAATACTTCAAGGCTAATATCCGTCTGCCCGAGCAACTGGTCGAACTGGAAGCGGAGATGGAAGCCGCCCTGCGCAAACGCTTCGCTCGTGGTTCGATCACCGCAACCGTGAAAATGCGCGTCCCTGATTCATGGTCAGTCCATCGCATCAATCACCAAGCGCTAAACACCTACCTCGATCACCTAGAAACGATTCATGCCAAGGTGCATTCGGACGGTCGCGCGGTACACATCGATCTGACTTCACTGCTGGACCTGCCTAGCGTGTTGATCCCAACTCAGGATCAGGACCAGATTGTGCGCCTTGCCCGCAAGGCCGTGTTGGATTTGACCGACAAGGCCGGCGACCAGCTCGTTCAGATGCGCATGGCCGAGGGTAAGGCCATTGCCCAGGACCTGGCCCAACAGAGCCATGTCATTCATGAAACTCTTGTGCAAATCCGCCAGCGGGTTCCGCAGGTTGCCGAAGAATATCACCAGCGATTGCAAGCACGTATCAACGAAATGCTCATCCGGGCCGAGTTGAAGGTGGATGAATCTGATCTAATTCGCGAGGTGGCTGTCTTCGCCGAACGATCCGATATATCAGAGGAACTTTCTCGCCTTACGGGGCACCTCGACCAGATGCAGCAGATCATTGACACCGCCGACGGTGATCCGGCCGGCAGAACGCTCGACTTTCTCGCTCAGGAGTTGCTGCGCGAGGCCAATACCATCGCCAGCAAATGCAATGACGCCCAGACTAGCCGCGCCACTGTCGATATCAAAAGCGCCATCGACCGCATTAAAGAGCAGGTTCAGAACATAGAATAACCTTGTCCAAAACCGAACACGGTTCGGTGCCTCGGTGGCCTGAATGAAAACCGCTTGCCAGTTGGGATTGTTATGGCTTTGCAGAACTCACAAGCTTACAGTTCCAAGCAGGAGGGACCCGTATCCACCACCTCGGGCATCGGTACGACTTCGTCCACCGTCGGCAAGACCGGCCGCGGCGAGCACGACCGATTTGGCACCGCTGAGCTGGTCATCGTGCTTAGCCACTTTGACATGGGCGTCATCGAATCAATCCAGACGTTTCCACGTGGCTCACGCCGGGCACCCAAGGTTGTCATCCGATCCGAGAAAGGCAACTACCTGCTCAAACGCCGTGCCCTGGGCAAGGACGATCCATTCAAGGTTGCCTTCAGCCACCAGGTCCAGCTTTTCCTAATTGCCAAACAGTTTCCACTGCCGCAATTGATCGGTACGCGGCACGACAACAATTCCATGCTCCAATGGAACGGCTCGATATACGAGTTATTCGAGTACATCAAGGGCATTAACTTCGATCACTCCGTACCCCTAACGATCGAGTCCGGCAAGGCGCTAGGCCTGTTCCACAAACTACTGCGTGGGTATGTCGCCGAATACGAACCTTCAACTGTTACCTACCACGCAGCTCGCTCCGTCGAGGTGTCTTTTAATACCATCCCCCGGCGACTGGCCAAAGTCGACCCTGACAATGCCAGCCGGTCAAAGCAAATCAAGCAGATCGTTGATGTGTTGCACGCCAGCTATGACACCGCCGTTGCGCAAGTGACCGGGTTGGGCTTCGACGATTGGCCCAAACAGATTCTGCACTGCGATTGGCACCCGGGCAACATGCTATTCGTCGATGGACGGGTCGCCGCCGTGATTGACTATGACTCGGCCCGCATTCAGCCACGCATCATCGACGTAGCCAATGGTGCGTTACAGTTTTCTATCCTCGCCGGTGCAGATAATCCAGATCAGTGGCCAGACCACATCGATCTTGACCGCTTCAAGAACTTCGTCAAAGCTTACGAATTAGTCCCCGACTGCACTCTTTCCCATACTGAGATACAGGCCATCCCGTCGTTGATGATCGAGGCGCTAATAACCGAAAGCGCCATCCCCATCGCCAACACCGGTTCGTTTGCCGGGATACAGGGGTACGGTTTCTTGCGCATGGTCGTACGCAAAGCAAACTGGATGCGTCAGCATGCCGACGAACTTGTGCAGGCTGTAGAACGTTAACCGATGCCGATGAATGTCCCCCGCTGGATGCTGTTGCTGCTGTTGTCCACTGTCGTGTAGGGCCCGGACCGGCCCACCGCATCGAAGCGGAATTGAACGCCCCCGCTGTCAAACTTGATTTACCCCGGTTCCGGTCAATAATGCTATGAATACCACATAATCGAAAGCTCCACCCACCCCAATTGATCTCTAAAACACACATCCTGCGTCAGGCAATACCAGCAGTAATCGCCATCTGCGTAGCCATTGCGCTGGCCGTTGCCACGCAATCGACCCTTGCCTGCCCACAGTGCAAAAACGCTGTACCCACCCAGGCACAAACTGACTATTCAGCCGACGGGGGCACACTAGCGCCCTCGGCCGGCCAGGGCTATAACTACTCAATCATCTTCATGATGGCCATGCCGTTTATACTGGCCGGATCCTTCGCCGGCGGAATCTATCTGACCGTCCGCCGGACTGCCCCGCAGGCAGGCCCATCATGATGGGGAGGGGGAGATGTCAAAACTCTGCGCGCCGCATGCTGTATTGCAGACCTTGACGGGTTCCGGCAGGCCGTCCCAGCGCTTGACGCCGTACTGCAAATCGGGGTGAAATGCTAGTGTCATTGGCTCAACCTCGTTGGGTTTGGCGCGCTGGCCATCCGAATTGCCGCCTTTTTTTTGACGGTTGTGCGCGGTATGCTACTCCTTCCTGAGGACACGATAGTATCGCGGTTTGTTTCGCAGCTTCCGTAACATGAGGAAATCTGATTAATGCATTCCTACCGTAATGAAAACTGGTCGATGCCGTTTGACTCACCGACTTATCCCACACTTCCGCCTTACTATCGCGACACACTGTTTCAATTGATCTACTACAAGACCGAGAAAGACCATATCGCGGCACTCCTGCCCAAGCCGTTGGAACCGGCCGACGATGGACTCTGTTGCGCTTTCGGGATTCAGGTCCCGTTTTGCACACATTGGGGGCCTTTCAACGAGGTCGGTGTCTGCGTGAAGGTTGTTTTTGAGGGCCAGGAGGCCTTTTTCCTGCCGAGTCTGTTTTTAAACAGCTCGGATGCGATCGCGCCGGGCCGAGAGATATGGGGGTGTCCGAAGAAGATCGCGGACATTACCATCGAGCAGCATGGCAGCGAACTGACAACGACGGCGGTACGAGCCGGTGTCCAGTTCTTACAGCTCAATAGTCGATGCATGGAACCGGCTACTTTGGAAGAGATTCCACCGCTGTTCCCAATGTATTTGTTGAAAATGATACCCAAGGCCGAGGCCAACGAAGCGGAAATCAAGCAGCTAGTCGCAAATGGTGAACTTTCTGATGTTAAGATTCACAAATTATTCAAAGGGCCGGGGGTGGTAAGTTTTCGGCCTACGGTAGCCGGTGATTTCTGGCGGTTGGAACCCAAGGAGTTTCTCGGTTCGTACTATCAAGTCTGCGATTACACACAGGGTCACGGCAAAATCGTGTACGACTATCTGCAGAATTGAGATTCCAGTCGTTCCATACTTGTCCTTTGTGCCACGGTTGTGTGCTGTAAAAAGGGACAATGTCACCTCCTGTTGTTTTGCCTTGCGAACTTACTCTGTATGGCCAGTACGGAAGAAAAAGTTGTTATGGACTGTCGACTGCAACCTTGTGCTAAGGTCCTGGCAAGCAGTTATCCAAGCTTAGTTCAAGCGAAGGGGAAGGGGTGTATTTGTACTGCTTGGCTAACCGCTACAACCTGTCACCCACGACCGACCCCATGCCTCCAGTCGTCACCGGCACACCATATTATTCGCCCACGCAGACCAAACAGCACTACTACGCTATACTGTTCGCTCTATTCACAATCAGGAGAAAACAAGCGATGAACAACATCACCATGGTTAACCCCTCACCAGCCCTGCCCCTGTCGGCAGCTACGATTCACAACGGTGTCGTGCACGTTTCCGGCGCCGTCGGCTTCAAGCCAGGCACAACAGACATGGCCGGTGACGACGTAGTTTCCCAGTGCCGCCAGACGCTAGCCAACATCGACGCCACCTTGGCTGAGGCCGGCACATCCAAGCAACACGTCATCCGCTGCGGTATTTATCTCAAGAACATCGAACAGGACTTCGCCGCCATGAACGAGTGCTATATCCGCTGGCTCGGCGACCACCGCCCGGCACGTTCGACCGTTGGCGTGCAACTGGCCCGCCCGGATATCCTCATCGAAATCGATTGCATCGCCGCCCTGTCCTGATTCCCCGCCAATCCATGGTCCACAAAACACCCGATACCTGCACGCAGTTGCTTCGTGACATGGTCGGATTCAATTCGGTCAACGCCCACGTGTCGGGCATACCCGACGCCGAAAGACCGCTGGCGGAATACCTGGAAACTGTCGCCAGCCAGATGGGCTTGCAAACCCAGCGACTGGCCATTGGTGGCGGACCGGCCTTTAACCTGCTTGTGACCTGCAAGATCAATGACGCTGCCCCCTGGTTAGCGTTCGACAGCCACATGGACACGGTCAGCATTGAAGGCATGTCCATCGACCCATTTGCCGGCCATGTTAAAGATGGACGCATGTACGGCCGCGGCGCCTGCGACACTAAAAGTTCCGGCGCTGCCATGCTCTGGGCCCTTAAGCAATACTACGCCGGCAGTGAAAAACCAAACAACATCGCCATTGTGTTCGTCACCGGTGAAGAACTCTACAAAACCGGCACGCACGCCTTCACCAAAGAACAACTGCCGAAAATAGGCTGGAAACCAGTAGGCGTCATTGTTGGTGAACCCACGGAACTGGCACCCATCATCGCTCACAATGGAGCCGTGCGATGGGCCATTCGAACACTCGGTGTTGCCGCCCACTCCTCTGACCCATCGCAAGGCAAGTCTGCCATCAGCATGATGGCCCGTGCCATCGACGCCATCGAATCTCGCTATATACCCACACTCACAACCTCGCATCCGCTGACTGGAAAATCGCAATGCTCTATCAACATGATCGAGGGTGGCACGCAGGTCAATGTTATCGCCGACAGTTGCACCGTTAAAGTAGACCGCAGAACCATTCCTGGCGAAGATGCCGAGCAGGTCATCCCTACCGTCACCAAATTGTTGGATGAACTGGCCTGCAATGACCCTAACTTCAACTACGAACAGGACGATATCTATATTGATCCCACGCTTGATCCACTGGGCAGCGAGTCCCTTTTGACTTACGTGCAGGATAGGCTAAACGCGATGGGCTTGCCCAGTGAGGGCAGAGGCGTTGCCTACGGTACCGATGCTGCGCAGTACAACAAGGTGTCCTCGATTCCCACCGTGGTCATCGGGCCGGGCCACATCAACCAAGCCCATACTCATGATGAATGGATCGCCCTAAATCAGGTCAATGGAGCCATCGACTTGTACCTAAACCTGATGCGCGGCCCACTCATGTCCGCCTAGTTCTCCTAGATTAACCCATATTTCAACTGCAGTATCACAACGATCGCTCGAAATAGGCAGTGAGGCGCTCGTCTTTTCGTCAATTCCGGACCCTTCCCGAACAAAACGAGTGCTATACTCTCAACCCGCACTGCCCAATATCAACGAAAATCCCTGGAAACTTCCGGAAACCTTAGGAATACTGAACACCGCAACATCCTGAGGCCGAGAAAAGCCAAGAGTAACGGGTATTTACACGATCAGTCCACCGGCCGCCTAGTTTCAACGATGTGAAGCATATGCAGATTCGTAACGTCGCCATTATCGCTCACGTGGACCACGGCAAGACCACGCTCGTGGACAAGATGCTCTATCAGTCAGGCATGTTTCGCAGTGAAAAATTGGACAAGTTGGCCGGTGGCCAGCACGGCCTGATCATGGACAGCGATGACCTGGAGCGAGAACGCGGGATCACGATATTCAGCAAGAATTGTGCGATCACCTATCGGACCCCGGACGGACAACCTTGCAAGATCAACATGGTTGATACTCCGGGTCACGCCGATTTTGGCGGAGAGGTGGAACGTGTGCTCTCCATGGCCGACGGGGCGTTGCTACTAATCGACGCATTCGAGGGGCCGAGGCCCCAAACACGTTTCGTACTGCGCAAGGCGCTTGAGCACAATCTGCGTCCGATCGTAGTGGTCAACAAAATGGACCGCCCCGACGCGCGGCCAGACGACGTGATCAACGAGGTATTTGATTTGCTGGTCGAATTAGGTGCCGACGACACCGCGCTGGATTTTCCCATTGTTTACGCATCAGCCAAAAACGGCTGGGCCACAACGTCGATCGATGAAGACCCGAAGGATTTGCGCCCTCTTTTCAATGCCATCCTGGAGCACGTACCGGAACCCGGCCAGGACGTTGAAGCACCGTTACAAATGCTTGTCACCACGTTGGAATATTCCGAATACACGGGGCGAATTGGTGTCGGCCGGATCTTCAATGGCCAGATCCACGAGGGGCAACTGGTCGCCGTACTGGGCCGTCAAGGCCAAGCCACGAAACAGCGGGTCGGGCAGTTGTACCAATATGAGGGACTGGAGCGGCAACGGTGCACAATGGTTCAAGCCGGCAACATCTGCGCTATAGGGGGCTTAGATCCGGTCAATATCGGCGATACGGTCGCCTGCCCCGATCACGGCAGTCCACTGCCCGCCATTGAAATCGATGAACCAACGATGCAATTGACCGTGCTGGTCAATGACGGACCATTTAGCGGCAGCGAAGGTGACTTCCTGACCAGTCGCCAGATCGAAGCGAGGCTGGAAAAAGAACTGCAGAGCAACGTGGCCCTGCAAGTTGAACCGGGATCCAGCACCAAGGAATTTCTTCTCGCAGGTCGCGGCGTGATGCACTTGGGCATCCTGCTGGAAAACATGAGACGCGAGGGCTTTGAAATTTGCGCAGGCAAGCCAACCGTGATTTTCCGCATGGTTAACAACAGCCCGCACGAACCGATCGAGACGCTCGTCGTCGATTGTCCGGCCGAATGCCACGGCGCCGTGATGAGCCTGATCGGAGAAAGGCGTGCTGAAATGGTTGCCATGGAAGCGCGTGGGGACACCGGCGGATATATCCACATGTCACTTACAATACCCACACGGGGCCTGATCGGCCTACGCAGTAAAATCCTGACAGCAACCCAAGGGCGTGCAATCATACATCATACTTTTTTAGAGTATGCCCCGATGCGAGGCGATATCCCCCAGCGCCATCTAGGAACTCTGATCGCAACTGAAGCGGGCCCTGTGACCACTTACGCGCTCGACGCCCTGTATGACCGAGGTTTTTTCTTTGTCGAACCAGGAGATCGCGTGTATGAGGGCCAGATTGTCGGTGAACACTGCAAGGACAATGACATTGAAGTCAATGTCACGCGCACAAAGAAACACTCAAACGTCCGCGCTGCAAGCAAGGACGACGCGGCTCAGGTCCGCCCCTCGCGAAATATGTCCCTAGAAGCTTGTCTTGAATACATCCAGGACAGCGAATTGGTAGAAATCACTCCCAAGTCGATTCGGCTGCGCAAACGAATACTCAGTGCAGCAGATCGTCGCCGTGAGACAAGGCGCGTTGCAACAAAAGGATAGCCAATACAGGCAAGATCAATATTCCAACCTTAACACTGATCAAAATAGATCCGGATTACCTAGATGGACTTCGACCGTTACCGGCTAATCACCCAGTGGCCTCATAGCCACCGATCGGCCTTGCCGGATCAACCGTCAATGCTTGATCCCCAACTGATGCATTCGCCGGTGGATCGCGGCCGCCGCTTCATGGAACGGTTCTTCCAGGAATTGCTGGTGATCATGGTGCGTATGGTGGTGCGTCACGTTGTCGTGTTCATGATGGGCCGCGGTGTGGCGAATGTATTCGACACTGCCGTCGATCAGGGTAAGCATGTACTGGGCCGTCTCCTCGTCAAACATCCACCAGTCTCCACCCACGGCAAGGTATACCGGTGAAGTGTGGGCAAATATGCCCCGGCCCCATGCATCGTAATGCGGCATCGGCTCATACTTCGGCCCGCCACACCGCGCTGCCAGCCAAGAATGGGATTCGATCTTCACCTTCTCTTTTAACTCCAGCCTGCGGGCACCTTTCTTGACTTCCGTCGAAGCGATCACGTTGCCTTCCTGCACGATCTGCAAACTATAAATTGGGATGATTGATTCAGCAGTGGCTTCAACTTCCACGGTACCCCCATTACCCGGAAGCTTGATCGTCTCACCCACACCCACGCCATTGACCTTGATATCAATAATCGGCCCGCCGGACAGAAACGTTCGCCCCGCCTTTACCGCCTGACACCAGTTGTCGTAATTAAATGGCTGATCATTACCCACATGGGCATACGTGCGATAAATCCCCACCGGTACATCGCTGGACATTTTGTCCGTACCGCCGACCAATGGCAGCTTATATCCACAATTGAGATAGCGGTAATACTCTTGGTGCTGGTACCCACCTTGAATTAACATCTCGACCGCGTCCGCCCGACCGGTCGCAATTAATGTCGCCGGCTCACCGTTGGGTGCCGGCAAGTGTGGAATCACCACAGTCCCGCCCTGGGCACGACACTGATCCGCCCAACGCGACATGGTAATTTCCATATTCCCGCCCAGTTCCGCTTCACCGGGACCATCACTGCACCACGGCGACACCTGCTCTTTCAATCCCCACAAGATCAAGTGCCCAAGCAGATGCTGGCGGTTTTCCTGCGAGCAGTACACGATCGTTGCCCCGTCATCAGAAACGCTGGGACGGCCGATGAAATCTTCCGTGTTGGTAAACAGGTGCCCCCACTGGCTGGCCAGCAGGTTGACCACGTTGAGGTCTTCGCCCTGGGCTTCGCGGTGGGCACCGCGGTCACCGAGGAAATGAACGTGCGAATCGCCACTGTACCAGCCGGCCGCATTCATGTTCGTCCACCGCTTTAGGCGTAGCTCCAGCGCCCGTTGGCCGGGCTTGATGGTCAGCTTCTGACGCACCGGTTCATATTCAAAACCACGTGCCACATCCACGATAACCTCACCCCGCGGCAGCCAGCCCTGGCAGGTGCCGTCGATATACGCATACGAAATCTGCCCCATCTTCAGGTCGCCGCCGATGTCTTGGTGCCAACTGTTCAGGTTGCGGTTCACCTGGTTGTGGTGGCCGTGCGGCTGATAGGGGATGCCCTTTGGTGATCGAAAATGCACGCGGCAGGGTACGGGTTTTCCCGTCTCGTCGTCAATGACCTTAACATGTACCCAGTTGCGTCCGTTGTCGGCCATCTCGAAATTCACGCGCGGGGTGTCGGCCTTGCCGTCTTCCTGCAACTTTCCCCAATTGATCTGGGCTAGCTGTTCGCCCTTGTTCTTAACGGTCACCGTGGCCGACCGCCGCGCCGCGATTTCGACGTATGCGGGCGATGACTGTTTGTTTTCCGGTTCGCCCCAGCCTTTGCGGCCATCTTTTACAAACGTATCTGCACCCTCTTTCGGCAGCGAAAACGGAAACGTGGCCACACCACGATCAACCTCAACAGCCATGTCGAATGGCTCTGACGCATCGCCATCCTTGTTCAAAGAGATAACCACCTCGCGCTTGGCCACTTTGCGCAGCGGATGCTCTTCGAGGTGCCCCAGCGTAATTGCCGCCAGCACGAACTTGCGGTCGGCCGGCTCCAGTGTGATCGATTCAATTTCTCCGCCCCCTTCATTCTGCCAAGCCCACACGTAATAGGCCATCGGGTTGGCCCCTGTGGTCTCGGACTGCCGCCGCCCAGCGGCATCCCATTGCCCTTCGTACCGCGGCATGAGCTCGTCCATCAGGTCCGGCAACGCCAAAAAAGCCTGCTGACCCCATAATGTCGGCACTGGTGCTACCTCGAATCGCTCACGTATCGTCAGGCGATGTGCCTCACCATCAACCAATTTAACCACGTAGGCCGCTACCTCGCGACCAATGGGTTCGCCTTCCTCCATCTTCGTTTCCAAAAGCGTGTGTGCGAATATCACATAACGCGCTGCCTTGCCGATCGGGATCGTCACCGGGCTGGCCGTCCCGTCCCCGCCGCAACAGCCGATCAGGCACCGCCTGGCGTCAGGCGGGTCCTGTCCGATCAAAAACGGCAACCCGTGAAACGTCTGGGCGCCCAACCGCGGTGTTTCGGGATTATCAAAAAAAGTATTGCCGACGTTGCAGCAGCCCGACAGGTCGATCGTTTCATAGTCTTTCATGTCCACGCTCCACACTAAGGGTAACCACCTGATCTTGAAGCCGACCTGAACTTACCACGTCTCCTATATTTCTCCAATTGTCGCCGTTACCAGCAGGTATACCCGCCGTCTGCAACAATTGTTGTCCCCGTCAAATAGCTCGACGCATCTGATGCCAGAAATATTGCGAGCGGACCCAATTCCTCTGGCTGACCCGGTCGCTGCATGGGTATCCACGGAATGAACTGGCCACCGTACTGCGGGTCAGCAAGGAAATCTTTCGCATGCTCGGTGGCGATATAGCCGGGCGCGATGCCGTTGACCCGGATATTGTGCGGAGCCCATTCGCAGGCCAGCATTGTGGTCAGGTGCTTTACCCCGGCCTTGGATACGTTGTACGAAATATGTGGCCGGTACCGGTTAGCAACGAGACCGGAGACCGAGGAAATGTTCACTATGCTACCCCGTCGCCTTTCGATCATATGCCTGCCCACCGCCTGGCAGCAAAACAACATGCCGTTGAGGTTAACGTCGAAAATATCCTTCCATTCATCTTCGGGAATATCTACCGCGTCGTACATCCGGGCTAGGCCCGCGTTGTTCATTAAAAAGTCAATCTGTCCAAACTCTTTGAGCGCCACAGCTGCCATCGCATCCACACTCGATTTATTGCGGACGTCTGTTGTCACCGCCAATGCCCTACGTCCCATGGCCCGCACCTGCTCGGCAACTTGCTCGCCGGTATCCGGATTCAATTCAGCAATCACCACATCTGCACCCGCCTCAGCAAACGCGTGACAGTAAACTCGCCCAAGTCCCTGCCCGCCACCAGTGACAACCCCTACCTGCCCTTGCAGCGAAAACTTTTCCATGTACATGTTTAATACCTTTTTAGACTATCTTCGCTACCATTAGCGTCATTTTATCTTAATCCTTCTCGATTTAGATCTCTGCGTAATTGCTACCATCACAAAAATAATTCCCAACGCTATTAACTGCTGCCTGGTAATCGTCTCTCCACGCAACCAACCCATCAGCATCGCCACCGTGGGAATAATGTATGAAACCATACCCGCATGCAATGGCCCGTGATTACGCAACAATCCGAAAAATATATACGTGCCCCCGGCGGTGTTAACCGCACCCAGGACCACCACGCAGACGATCGCCACCCACACCGAACCTTCCAGTCGAATCGGCTGCACTGCTATAGCTATAGGCATCATCACCACTGCGCAGACCGACATCACCACGGTTACAAGCGCCAGCGGGGGCGTCCGCTCAAAACGCCGCTTGATGTAGGTGTTGCTCAACGCGTATAGAAAAGGTACCGCCGATGCCAATAGAAGATCACGCACCGGCACCTCATGCTGTATCTCTCCAGAAAACAGTAAACACATTGCTCCCAATCCACCAATTACGCCGATCAGTTGCTGAAAACTAGGCAATACACCC
>CAUZAW010000056.1:0-13453 GCA_963577735.1 Phycisphaerae bacterium
AGGCGGTCACGTCCACGATCGTGCCGGCACCGGGCTCTCCTAGGCCGGTGGCCTGCAGATCTTTATAGAGGTCAACCAAATCTCCCTCGCTGACCCAGAGCAAGACCATGTTTTGCTCGACGGTGGTTCGCAGGTTGTCGCCGCAGTAATGGCGGGCAATGTCGCCAAGCGCCCTCGCTTGCTGTGAAGACATGTCTCCCAGCGGCAGGGTGACCGTCACGACGGCGTAGCCCGCCTGCCGCTGTGGGTAGACGTTTGTCTGCCGCCATTGGTCGAACCCGTCTGGTCGTCTGGCACCATTTAGCGAGACAGCGTCTTTGAGCGGGCTTGCGCCCTGGCGATCTATGCCTTCGAGGTAATTGGTCCACTGCGGGTCAGTTGGCATGATCTTCAGTTCCTCGTCCACTAGCTTCTTGAATGGCTCGATGCCCAGTTTGGCGATCAGGAACTTGATGCGGGCGCGGTTGCGATTTTTCTTTTCACCCAACCGGGCGAACACGCGAGCGATCGCCTGGGTGGTGGCTAACAATTGATCTTCGCTGAGAAACTTCTCAAACAGCTTGGCCTGGTGCGGCACCGCCCCGAGTCCGCCGCCGACGTAGGTGGCAAAACCACGCTGCTCCTTGCCGTCCACGGTGCGGGTGACGGCAATGAAACCCAGATCGTGCATGGATACCAACCCGCAGGCGTGGTCGGCACAGCCGGAAAAGGCGATCTTAAACTTGCGCCCAAAATTCTGGCAATCGGGGTGGCCGAGCAGGAATTTGGCCAGCGCTCTGGCATAGGGCGTGACGTCGAAGTTTTCATCGCGACAGACGCCAGCGATCGGACAGGCCGTGATGTTGCGAACGGAGTTGCCGCAGGCTTATCGGGTAGTGATGCCTACTGCAGAAAGGCGGCGCATCAGGTCGGGCGTGTCGTCGATATGCACGAAGTGCAGTTGAAAGTCCTGCCGTGTGGTGACGTGCAGAATGGCATCAGAATATTCGTCCGCCAGGTCGGCAAGCACGTCGAGTTGATCGGGGGTAACACCACCGAAGGGAATCTTGATACGTTGCATGCCGGGCGCATCCCAAAGGGTGTCTGGCCCCTTGGTTTCGTCTTTGTCCTGATAATCGAGTGTTTGGGTAGCGACGCCGTCATGGCGGCTGCCGCTGTCGTAACGCTGGCCGTACACACCACGTCGAAGGCGGGTTTCGGCGAAGATTTTTTCGTCGAGCTTGCCCCGCCGCCGTAGCGTCATCTGTTGTTGGAACTCATCAATTTCGCGGCCCAGATCGGCTGGTATTTTATCTGCTAGGGCCTGCTTCCATGTCATGTCCGCCATTGGATTTCTTTCGTAAACAAATCAAATTGCTATGGCTAAAGAGTATAACGCAACATTTATAGCTGGGCGAAGCAGGACGCTAACCACCGCTCCTCGTGGCCGTGGCAACCAACGCCTTGTTTTACCAGTGCGTTTTTGGAGGGCGGTTTTTTGGCTGCTATGAAGCTGTTTATTGTACGGTTGTGGGTTGACGTTTGGTCTGCGGCCAATATTTGCCCCCCACGGTAATCTGATTAGACTGCACTGTTTAGCCAACGCCGATTCCCGTTGCGGAGCCCGCTATTGAACTGCCGTCCTCTTCACATCGCCCTTATGGTGACGGTTGTAGGCGTGGCATGTGTAGGCGGTGCGTGGGCCCAAGGCATCGATCCATTGAATCGGCCAGTGGCGGATGTTCGCCTCAAGGGGCTCAGGCAAGTTGACCCGCAACTGGTATTCAACACCATTCGGGTCAAGAAGGGCGATCCCTACAACGCGACAATAGTGCAGCAGGATATAGCGAGGCTGACGCAGTTGAACAAGTTTTTGCGCGTGGAGGCCAGCATAGAACCGCAGGGCGATGGCTCGGTTATTTTGTTTTACGAGTTCAGTGAGCAGCAGTTGATCAGTGACGTGCAGGTAGTGGGCAACTACGTTTTGCCCGATCAACAGTTGCTGGAGGTGATACGGCTTCGGGCGGGTGACCCTGCAGATGATTTTCTGATCGACAGGGCCAAGAAGCAGGTCGTGACGGCTTACAAGCAGGCGGGCCACTTTGATGCGACGGTGGGTGTGGATGAGCCGCTGCTGGCAGAGTTGGGAATCCTGCTGTTTCGCGTAGTGGAAGGGCCGCGTCTTCGCATCCGCGCAATTCGATTTCAGGGCAATACCAAGTTTACCGCTAAGCAGCTTAAAAGCCGTATCCGATCGAAGACTTACATTTTTATGCTGCGCAAGGGTGAGTTGAGCCGTGAGGGCACGCAGGAGGACGCAGGGCGTCTGCGTGAGTTTTATCGTCAGCGTGGTTATCTCGATGCCCAGGTAGTGCGGGAGATCGAGATGTCTCCCGACGGGCGGGATGCCGCCGTCATGTTCACCCTGCAGGAGGGCGAACAATACACGGTGGCGAAGATTGAGATTGAAGGCAATAGCGTGTTCAACGACCAGTCGATCATCGAGGCCATGGCGCTGCGCGTCGGCGACGTGTTTGCGACGAATCAACTGGAGGCCAGTGAACGTCGGCTGGTTGAACTATACGGTCAACTGGGCTACATCGAGATGAAACTGGTCAAGGCTGATGGACAGATGGGTATCGATCGGCTGTTTCACGAGAACGAATCACAGGTGGACCTGTTCGTGCGGGTAGTTGAAGGCAAACCCTACTGGGTGGGCAAGATCGAGTTCAAGGGTAATCAACTGACCAAGGACAAGGTGTTGTTGCGTCAGATACGCGACCTGAGGCCCGGGCAGCCGTTCGTTGGCGCAGGTATTAATCGGACAAAACAACGCTTGAACCGTTCGCCGCTGTTTAAGTCTGGTCGTACGCAGGTGACAGTGCTGGGCAACCCCGGCGACGAGGTGCGCGATGTATTGATCGAGGTCGAGGAACAGAACACGGGCAGCCTGGGACTGGGTGCGGGAATTAGTTCGGATTCGGGTGTGGTCGGTTCGTTCAACATTACGCAGCGGAACTTTGACATCACGGACACGCCCGACAGCGTGGGCGAGTTCTTCACTGGCAAATGGGGAAAAGGCGCCGGGCAATATCTGCGCATCCTGCTGGAGCCGGGAAGCGCGACGAGTCGATACCAGGTTACGTTCCGTGAACCGTATGTTTTCGATTCGAACATATTTCTGGATACCACTGGATTCTTCTTCGAGCGGGAACGGCGGGATTATGATGAACAGCGGGCCGGGGGCAACGTCAGCTTTGGCCAGCGGTTTGGCGATGTGTGGTCTGCCTCAATTCAGACGCGTTACGAGTTGATCGATATCACGAATATCGATCTCGATGCCGCGGTGGACGTGTTTGACGTCATGGGTGAAAGCGAGATTTCTTCACTGGGCCTGTCAGTAAGCCGTAGCACGGTGGACAACCGGCTGTTTCCGACGCAGGGCAGCACATTACGCTTCAACTTGAGCCGGGTCGGCGCGGTAGGCGGCGACTACAACTTTACGCGAGGATCAGTGGGGCTGCACAAGTTCTGGACAGTGGATGAGGATTTTTTCGGCCGGCGCACTGTGGTCAGCGCACGCATCGGGGCAGGGTATATTTTTGAAGACGATGAGGCGCCGGTGTTCGAACGGTTTCACGCCGGCGGCCATCGCAGCTTGCGTGGGTTCGAATTTCGCGGCATTGGTCCGCGTGGCGATGTGACCGACGTGGCCGACAGTGACGGTGACGGTCTCACCACGGACACCGTCCCGGGTGATGACCCGGTGGGTGGCGACTGGATGTTCCTCTTTTCACTGGAATATAACTTTCCGATTTATCAGGAAGTGATACGGGGGGTGATGTTTATGGATACGGGCACGGTGGAAGAGGATGTTGGTTTTGAAAATTACCGGGTGGCTATAGGCGTAGGAATTCGACTGGCAGTGCCTGCGTTGGGTCAAGTGCCGTTTGCGTTCGACTTGGCAATACCTATTGCGGCCGAAGATGGCGACGAGGAACAAGTGTTCAGTTTTGATATTGCGGTGCCGTTTTAAGACAGATTGAGAATCAACTTTTATGAGGGAGCATTCACAATGACTTATCAAAAACATCTGGTTTTAGTAGCGGGAGGCGTGTCGGCATTGGCGGCGCTGATGACATGGGTGACGGCGTCAGCCAATTTTGCGGCGCAGGCAAGGATGACGTCGGTGGCCGTGGTGGATGTCAGCCAAGCCTTTAACAAGTGTAAAGAGCAGGCCGATATTCAGGCAGAGGTTCAGTTTGCCCAAGACGAACTCTCGGACACGCTGGATAAAATGAAGAAGCGGATCGCCGAGAAGAAGTCGGACATGGACCTGTACAAACCTGGGGAAGATGCGTGGAAACAATTGGCCGAACAACTTAGTCGAAAAATAATAGAGATTGAGATCGAGAAGAAACTGGGCACTCAAAAGATCATACGCGAGCAGATCATTCGCTATGAGGGCCTGTATCTGAAACTGCGAGACGCGTGCGGAGAGATCGCCATGGCAAATGGTTATGACGTGGTGATGTATCGGGAGCCGGTAAAACTGGCCCGTGCGAACCTGGAGCAGCTTTCCAACCAGATCGGCGCCCGCAAGGTATTGTGGTCGGCAGACGACCTGGACATCACGGACCAGGTGCTCCAGGTGCTGGACAACGCTTGGGGTGCGCGTGAGCAGTAGCCGTTAAGGTGGCAATGTCGGTTGTCGTACGTCATGAAAGTTGAACGGCAGAACTTTAACTGGCGTATTGTAGGTGGCCCAACATGGTGACGTTAACCACGCAACAAATCACCCTGGAGGTTGGCGGAAAGCTGGTAGGCCCTGGCGATTTGAAATTGACTGGGGTGGAGCAATTGCAACGCGCGTCAGCGGGGCAGTTGACGTTTATTGCCAGCGAACATTTTTCGCGAAAGTGGCCGGCGTCGCAGGCATCAGCGGCACTGGTCAATGAGGGGATTGACCTCGAACCTGGCACCGGGCGGGCGCTGATCGTGGTGAGCGATGCTGATTTGGCGATGGGGCAGGTGCTGGCCAGGTTTGCTCCGCCAGTGCCGGCACCGCCGGCAGGTGTTGATCCGACGGCGCACGTCGACAAGTCAGCGCGGATCGGCGATGGCGCGGCGATCGGGCCGGGTTGCTACTTGGGGCCACGGGCGACCATTGGTGATGGTGCCGTGCTGCATCCCAACGTGGCGATTTACGATGATTGCCGTATTGGAGCTGGTTGTGTGCTCTGGAGCGGGTGCGTAATTCGCGAACGCTGCGAGGTTGGCGACCGATCTATTTTGCACTCCCACGTGACCATCGGCACCGACGGGTTTGGGTATCGCTCGGCGCCTGGCGACGACGGGCAAATGAAACTGGCCAAAATTCCGCAGATCGGCAGTGTGGTACTGGGCGATGAGGTAGAGTTGGGCGCCGGTACCTGCGTCGACCGGGGCAAATTCTCCGCCACCGTCATTGGCGACGGGACAAAGATCGACAACCTGTGCCAAATCGGACACAACTGCCTGATCGGTAAATCCTGCGTGATTGCTGCGATGGCCGCGATCGGTGGGTCGGTGACCATCGGTGACGGGGTAGCCATCGGCGGCCAGGTGGCGATTCGCGACCACGTGACCATCGGTGACGGGGTCAAACTGGGCGCTTGCTCGGGCGTGAGCAAGGATATACCGGCGGGCAGTGAATACCTGGGGTATCCGGCGCAGCCGGTCAAGGCGACAGTTCGTCAATGGTGGGCCATGCGAAAATTGCCTGATCTGGTTAAAATGCTTTCCCACAGTCAAGACAGCCAGTGACGGTCAGGTCAGGGCGTCTAATACATGATTGTGATATGTGGTGACGGGGCAGAGGGATTTCATCGGCGACGGATAAATTTCGAGTTTCAGCCATGGATACCGACGGGCAGCGCACTATCGCCAAACCGGTGTCCCTTTCGGGCAGGGGCCTGTTTGCCGGGGCAGCAGTCACGATGACCTTCGAGCCGGCGTCGGTGGATCACGGCGTGGTATTCGCCCGGTCGGACCTGGGCGGGGTTGAAGTGGCGGCGATCGTGGACAATGTGGTTAAACAACCGCGGCGTACGACGCTGCGCAGCGGTAAGGCGGTGGTCGAGACGTGCGAACACTGCTTGGGGGCCTTGGCTGGCCTGAAGATCGACAACGTCAAGGTCACGTTGGACGCGCCGGAGTTACCGGCTGGCGACGGATCGGCGCGGCCGTTTATTGACGTACTCAATGAAGCGGGGATCAATACCGACGCCAGTGCCCCGCGGCATCGGTTCAAAGTGACTGAGCCGGTCATGGTGCGAGACGGCGATGCCACGCTGGCGGCGATGCCCTGCGATGAGCCGTCGATGTTCGTGACCTTCGATCTGGATTTCGGCCAGGATTCGCCCATCAGTCGTCAGGTGCAGACGTACGACTCGGCCAACGGGGACTTTGCTTCCAAGTTGGCCTCGGCACGAACCTTTTGTCTGGAACAGGAGGCGATCGCGCTACAAGAGGCTGGGTACTGCAAGCATCTGACGGAAAAAGATACGTTGGTAATCGGTCCCAACGGTCCGATCAGCAACGCCTATCGCTTTCAAGATGAGCCGGTGCGGCACAAGATCGTGGACCTTGTCGGTGACCTGTACCTGATGGGCGCGCCTATTGAGGGGCAGATCTTTGCCCGCAAATCGAACCACGCACTGAATCACAAACTGGTGCGTGCATTGATCGAGCAACATCGATCAAGCACACGCCAATACCTGGCCAACAACGCTAGTGCCGTGGACATTCGCTCATTGATGCGGATACTGCCGCACCGTTATCCCATGCTGCTGGTCGACCGCGTGCTGGAGATAGAACAAGATAAGCGGATCGTGGGGATCAAAAACGTTTCGGTCAATGAGCCCTATTTTCAGGGCCATTACCCGACCGCACCGATAATGCCTGGCGTGCTGGTGGTCGAGGCGATGGCTCAGTTGTCGGGTGTGTTGATCGGCCAAAGCCTTGAGCATATGGGGAAACTGGGGGTGTTGATGAGCCTGGATCGGGTTAAGCTGCGCAAGCCGGTGACGCCGGGCGATCAACTGGTGATCGAAGCGCGCACGATTCGTATCCGTAGCCGAATCGCGCACATGTCGTGTATTGCCTATGTTGGTAACGAGATTGCTGCCGAGGCGCAGGTGAAGTACCTCTTGGTGGATAACGAACAGGAGTAACCGGATGCTGGCAGCCAGGCGGCGGCGGGCATCTTGATCATCGATGGCCAATATCCACCCGACAGCGGTAGTCGATCCCCAGGCGGACCTTGCCGAAGAAGTCGAGGTCGGCCCCCTGTGTTACGTGGGGCCGCAGGTAGTGATCGGCCCTGGTACGCGCTTGGTCAGCCACGTGGTGGTTCTGGGGCTGACGATACTGGGGCGGGACAACACCGTCTGGCCCAATGTAGTGCTGGGCGGTGACCCGCAGGACTTGAAGTACAAAAGTGGTCCCACGCAACTGATCATCGGCGATGCCAACGACATCCGCGAGAGTGTGACGATTCACAAAGGCACGGAAAATGACCAGGGTGTCACCCGCGTGGGCAATCACAACCTTGTCATGGCTTACGTGCACATCGCACATGACTGCGTGATCGGCGATCGGGTGGTGCTGGCCAACAGCGTTGCGCTGGCGGGCCACGTGGTGGTTGAGGATCACGCTGCCGTGGGGGGGCAGAGTGGTGTGCATCACTTTGTGACCATCGGCCAGTACGGATACGTGGGGGGCATGACGCGGATTGTGCAGGATACGCCCCCCTTCATGGTGGTTGAGGGCAATCCGGCCAAGGTAAGGCAGCCGAACCTGATCGGTTTGGCCAGACACGGGTTTTCCAACGAGAACATCGATCATCTCAAGGATGCGTATCGCCGGCTGTTTCGTAATTCGGCCAACGGGGAGGGCGTGGGACAGACGGCCGAAATGCTGGTGCAACTGGAACAGGACTACGCCGACGACGAGCACATTATCTCGCTGATCCAGTTCATGCGTAACACGACCAACGGTATGCACGGCCGATATCGGGAAACGCTGCGCCATGACAATCGGCGCAAGGCGGTTTCCAAGTGAATACCCATGATGACGCGCCGCCAGCCCAGGGCACGGTATTGGTCACCGGGGCCGCTGGGTTCATCGGTTCCCATGTGACCGATCGACTGCTCGCCGGCGGGGCCAGCGTCGTGGGTGTCGACAACTTCAACGAGTATTACAACCCGCAACGCAAACGGCAGAACCTGGAAGCAGCGCAGCAGCGAGACCGCTTTACGCTGATAGAAGCGGACCTGCGCGACGTTGATGCGATAGGCCGTGCTTTTGACGAGCACCGCCCGACGGCAGTTGCTCACCTGGGCGCCTACGGCGGTGTGCGTTATTCAGTAGGCCGGGCCAAGTTGTACAACGACGTCAACGTAACCGGGTCAGTGAATGTGTTGGAAGTGGCACGCGAGCATGAAGTGGATCAGTTCGTGTTCGCCTCGACGTCGTCGGTGTACGGGCACAGCCAGCGGGTGCCTTTCGTGGAAACGGACCCGTGCAACCAGCCGTTGGCCCCTTACCCGGCGAGCAAAAAAATGGTGGAGGTGCTTGGTTACACGTATCACCTGCTGCACTCAATGAATTTTACGGCATTACGATTTTTTTCTGTCTACGGGCCGCGTGGCCGGCCGGACATGATGCCGTTCCTGGTCACGGATCACATTGTCAAGGGCGAACCGGTTACGCTATTTGATGCCGGGAAGATGAAGCGTGACTGGACGTACATAAACGATATCGTGGACGGGGTGGTCGCGGCGCTTGGCCGACGGTTGGGCTACCAGATCATCAACCTTGGCCATGGTCAGCCGGTACTGATGACGCAGTTTGTCGCTATTATCGAGAAACTCGTTGGCCGCAAGGCACAACTGGAAAATCCTCCGGCGCCACCCAGTGAGCCCAAAATTACCTTTGCCGATATTGACAAGGCCCGGCAACTGCTGGACTACAACCCACGAATCAACGTGGATGATGGGCTTGAACAATTCTACAAGTGGTACCAACGGCACGTAGCGAATTAAGCGGTGTCACCGACCTTGTGCTCAAGGCCAATCTTTTTCCCATAACCCCCGGATTCTGATCCAGTGAGCAGGAGGAGATGGATTAGTGCGGCGCTTCCTTGACGGCGTTGCGGTTCCACGCGGGAATCTGCACGATGATGGGGCCATTTCCTTCTATGACGCACTGGCAACTGAGCCGACTGTTGTGCTGTAGTCCCGGCGCTTCCTCCACGCGGTCCTCCTCATCTTCGGCCGCTTCCGATAGCTGGCTCATGCCCTCAAGGATGTAACAGTGACAGGTTGAGCAGGCGCACTGGCCTCCGCAGGCGTGTTCAATGTCAATGCCGTTATCAAGCCCCAGTTCCAGGAGGTTTTCGCCCTTGGCTGCGAGCAATTCGATTTCCCCTTGGCTTTGGCCCAAGGACTTGGGGTCTTCAAGCAGATACTTGACCCTGACGGTCGGTTTGACCTTAACGGAATTGACGGAATTGGCGTGCTTCAAGGGCGGTCTCGGTAAGTACATTGATTATAGACTGCACGCGGCTAAAAATCACACGCTGTGTACTGGTTCAGTGATCAGCCGAACATTTGCGGGATGATTCCGCCCCCGTCGGGTACGGGTGGCAGGGCCTGCCAACGCGCATCATAAAGCTCACGCTCGGCGTCGAATATACGCCCGTCAGGCAGCATGTACTGGTTGGGCGTGGTCGGTTTGAACCCGGAAAGGAACTGGGGCAGACGCTCTCTGTCCAAGGCAAACTGCCGGTGCACGCCGTCCCAAGAGAACCCTTTGTGAAGGGCATCGCGCATTTCCTTTATACGGCCGGCATGTTGCGGGTCGGTTGCCAGGTTGGTTATCTCGTGCGGGTCGTTGGCCAAGTCGAACAGCAGTGGGTCACCCTTCTCGATCTCGACGTATTTCCAGTCTCGGCTTCGCAAGGTACGCATGGCCTGGTGAGGATCATCTTCCGATGGTGAAAAGGCGCCTTTGGCACGTACGCCCCAGCTGTAATACCCCAAAGGGACATACGTACGAGGACCGGGTTGTGTTGGGTCGCGTAGGACAATGCTGGTATCCACGCCGTCGAGGCCGCCGGGGCTATCGGGTTGTGGTAGTCCGGCCAGCGAACACATGGTTGGGAAGAGATCCATCAGCGACACGGGATCAGCCACGCGGTGGTTCCCCGGTTCGATTCCCGGTCCACAGATCAACAGCGGCACGCGGATTGATTCCTCGAAGTAGGTCCCCTTCCCCCACAGGCCATGTTCGCCAGCCATTTCGCCGTGGTCGCTGGTGTAAATAATGATGGTGTTGTCCAGCGCTCCGGCTTTCTCCAGGCCATCTAGTAACTCGCCTATGCAGTCATCGACGAAATCGATGCATGCGTAATAACCCTCGCGGCCGCGCATTCTTTGTTCATCACTAAGTTGCTGGCCACTCTCGTTGTTGGACAGGTTCGTTGAGAACGGGTCGAGTTTTTCATAGGCGTCGGACGGTGTAGAGATGTCGGGTACCTTGTCACGGTAATAACGCATGTAGCGGCCCGGTGCAGTGAAAGGGGGATGCGGCCGAATATACGAGGCACAACAGAACCATGGTGTTTCGGGTTCACGGTCCTGCTGTTCGAGCAGGAACGATAGCGTTTCCCGGGTGACGATCACGTCCTGTGTCAGGCTTTCGGGAATCGTTGTTTCACAGGCCCCTCCAGCTCCACCATGGGACGGAAAATTTTCAATCGGATCAGGTTGATGGCCCAAGCCGTGTTTCAGGTCACCGTAGGGGCGATACTGAAACCCGTTCATTTGATTTTTACCGCCAAAGTGCATTTTGCCGACCAGGCAGGTGCGGTAGCCGTGCTGGGCGAAGTGGCCGGGCCATGTGGGATGTTCTGGAAAAATGACCCAATGGTTGTTCCACGCGCCGCAGCGGTGGACTTCACGGCCGGTCATCATGCTCATGCGTGATGGGGTGCAGACGGGGCTGGAACAGATGGCCGCGTCGAATTGCACACTGCGAGACGCGAGCTTGTCGAGGTGCTGCGTGCGGATGACCGGGTTACCTTCAAATTCGGAAATGGAGGGCACGTGCTGGTCGGTCAGCAGCCAGAGGATATTGGGTCGTTGTGCCATAAATGCCTGTCTACGCGCCGGTCAGTTCATTTTCCGAAGAGGTTGGATCGGGGCGATAAAGGCGTGTTTCCAACGCCCATATTTTTTCTGTGAAGTTGCCACCCAGTTGCACAGCCGTGTCATTCTCACGGACAGCGTCGATGGCCATCTGTAATTTTGCGTCCATGTTATCGAGCAGATTGATGGCAATTGCTTCGGGTGTGGCCGGTATCTTCAGGGCACCGAATTCCAGCTTGCCGTGATGGGAAAGGATCATGTGGTGCAGCACGCTCAGCAGCGAATCGGATATGGCGTTGTTCTGTGCGGCGCACTGTTCAGCTTTTTTTTCCAGCCAGATTACGCCGCGGGCCACGTGGCCGACAAGTTGTCCGTCGTCGCTGTAACCAAACCCCTGTTCCCATGTCAGTTCGGAGCATTTGCCCAGGTCGTGAATAAACAGGCCGACCATGATCAGGTCGCGGTTGAGTTTTGGATACAGGGGGCAGAACACATCTGCCAGTTGAAGCAGGCTCAAGGTATGTTCCAGCAGCCCGCCGATGTAGGCGTGGTGGAGCGTCATGGCCGCCGGCGCCTTGCGGAACAGGTCCATGAGCTGGTCGTCCTTGAGATACTGGCCCAGCAATGTTTTGAGTGCCGGGTCAGCGATGGTGTCCAGTATTTTTTTAACCTGGTCGAACATCTGGGTCACATTTTTACTGGTGCTCGGCAGCAGATCCTGCAAATCGTCATTCGTGGGGCGGGCCGGTGAAATGTGCTGAATAATGATCTGCATCTCACCCTGGTAGGGTTGGGTCTGGCCCTCGACGTTGACAAAGCCGTTGGTGGGTAGGTGATTGATCAGGTCTTCGCTGGCGTTCCACATTCTGCCGGGAGTGCGACCGGTGCGGTCAGCCAGCAGGCACTTGAGGTAAGGCTTGCCGCCCTTGGTCATGCCCAGTTGACAGTTTTGAATGGCATAAATGCCTTCAATCAACTGGTTGGCTTGCATTTCGGCGATCGGAGTGCGTCGGGCCACGGAAGAAACTCCGTTTCCAGTTCAGCTTGATACCCTGTCGAGACTCATCGTAACGGTTTGGCCTATGGCGGCAATAGACACCGCGGCGCGCAGCGCCGTGGTTCCCAGTGGTGCGACCGCTACGGATAGGATTTCGAGGCAACCTGGCCGAATGCAGTCTACTTGGGGCTAAACGGATGCTTGGCCGAGTCCTTGCCGGCGACCATTTCATCGGCCGAAGGCTGGCCCTTCATCGCCCGCTCAATCGACAGCTTGGTCGCTTCGTAGTTGCTGTCATAGATCGCCTCGTCGTCTTCGGCTTCCCAGTGGATAAAGACGCCGCAGACGATCACGTAATCTTCGCACTTGTCCTTGGGGATGATGCCCTCGGCCACACTGTCGGCTACGGCCTTGGCTACGGCAGCCTGGGCGGGGCCGAACATCTGCACTGCCTGCGTGGCGCCCTTGATCGTCACCTTGGTGATCAGCACGGTGGCGGGCTTGACTGCAAGGTTGGGTGTCAGTACGGCCAACAGGTTGGAATGTCCCTGGTTCTGATTGGCCAGGGCATTGGCAAATGCCGCACCCACGGGTCCGTCCTTGTCACCGATCAGCAGGTCAATATGTGCTACCTCGTTGCCATCCCCAGCCAACGCTTCGCCAATGAACATTGCCATGTTCCATCTCCTCTGGCTAATAGTTGAAATGAAAGACCTCTATTATCATCAAACTCACAGCGAAGAAACCTTGTACCGTATAGGGCCTTATGTTGCAACCATATGGCAGTGTGTTAGTTGAGCGGTTATAGCCGGTGGGTAGAATGCACCGATGTTTGCAGATAGGTTGGCCGGTAACAGCGGTCAGCACGATGGAGAGGTGGCCGAGTGGCTTAAGGCAACGGTTTGCTAAACCGTCGTATGGGTATTACCTGTACCGAGGGTTCGAATCCCTCCCTCTCCGTTTAAAATTGCACGCGGAGCGCGCGTTGTATGATGTGAGGGTAGGATGAGAAATCCCGGTGGCGACAGGAATTCCCTGCCGGGATAAAGGGTTATAGAAAAGAATAAAAGTGTCAAATTAAATGCGGCATTGACTTTGCGTAATGTATGTAAATCAAAATGCGCATTTACCCTGATTGAACTGCTTGTTGTTATTTCAATCATCGCGATTCTAATCTCGATCCTCCTGCCGACACTGGCGCGGGCAAAATTCCACGCCAAGGTGGTCATGTGTTCATCAAATCTAAAGCAGATTGGCTTGGGCCTGGCTGTTTACGTGCTCGATA
>CAUZAW010000057.1:0-13418 GCA_963577735.1 Phycisphaerae bacterium
ACAAGGTTGGTATCTGGCGGGTCAATTTGCAGACACAGGCCGTGGAGGAAATCGCCTGGCCCGGAAGTTGGCACAGCCATGCGGACAAATCAGGACGATACCTTGTCGGTGATGCCAACGAACGGTTCTATCGCGGTTGTCCCTCGACCGTGCATTTTCTCAATCGCAATACGGGCAAGCACTTGTGTTTTGCAGCCCATTTGGAAATGCCCGGCGTAGCCGGCGCTCGTTATCACATTGATCCGCACCCTCGTTTCTGCTGTGCAGACCGTTTGGTCGTTTACACAACCGTGGTGCGAGGTCGGGTTGAGGTTGCCATGGTCAAAACCGAGGACCTGATTGATCGGACATCGTAGTCGCCATGCTGAAATTTAAGGTTGATTTTTTATCCTTGTCGTGGACAATGTTGATCTCATGTTAAATCACGAACAAATTACTCAATTCGAGCAGGAGGGCTATATTTTTCTGCCCAGTGTCTTTACGGAGCAAGAGGTGCAGGTCATGCAGCGCGAATTGCCTGGTATTTTTTCGCAGCAGAGGCCGGAGGTGTGGCGAGAAAAAGACGGTAAGGCGGTGCGTACGGCGTTTGCGGCCCATCACTACAACGAAGCATTTCGCTTGTTGTCACAGCATCCGCGGATGATCAACCCGGTGATGGAGTTGTTGGGCGGACAGGTTTACGTGCATCAGTTCAAGATCAACGCCAAGGCCGCCTTCGACGGTGACGTTTGGCAGTGGCATCAGGACTATGGCACCTGGGCCCGTGATGATCTGATGCCCGAGCCTCGGGCCATGAATATTGCGATTTTTGTTGACGAGGTCACGGAATTCAATGGCCCGTTGATGCTCATTCCCCGCAGTCACAGGGGCGGAACGCTTGAGGCCGGTCACGATCTGGCAACGACGTCGTATCCATTGTGGACGCTGGACAAGGCTACGGTTACGCGTCTGGTCGAAGAGGGCGGCGGCCTGGTGGCGCCCAAGGGGCCGGGCGGTTCGATCCTGATGTTTAACTGTAACCTGGTGCACGCTTCGCCAGGCAACGTGTCCCCGTGGGGCCGGACCATTATTTATATCAGCGCTTGTCATGTGGACAATCACATTCGCCGTTTCAAGCGTGAGGAATGGATAGCTCACCGTGACTTTACACCCATCGCATGTGAACCGGATGATTGCCTGTTGACTTACGGTCGGCAAGTCCAGGCGGCCAAGTAGTTGCAGGCACAGGTCCATGAATCTTTATCGCATGCTGCAGCGCCGTGCGGAAGAAGAACGGCCGATACGCGTTGGCCTGATCGGGGCCGGTAAGTTCGGGTCGATGTTCTTGGCGCAGGCGCGACTCACGAAGGGGATGCACGTGATGGGCATCGCCGATCTTGACCCCGACAGGGCGCGTAAGGCGATGGCCAGTACCGGGTGGGACGAAGAACAATTTGCCGCCGCAGACTTTTGCCAGGCGTTGGAAACAGGCCGCACGTTCATTACCGACGATAGTTCGGCCCTGATCGAGGCCGACGGGATGGAAGTGGTGATTGATGCGACGGGTCATCCGCGTTCGGGCATCCGCCACGCCCGGTTGTGCCGCCAGCAGGGGCGACACGTGATCATGGTCAATGTTGAGGCTGACGTGGTGGCTGGCCCGCTACTGGCGCGGCAGGCTGAGTCGGCGGGGCTGGTCTACAGCCTGGCGTACGGGGACCAGCCGGCGTTGATCTGTGAAATTGTTGATTGGGCCCGGGCCTGTGGCTTGCACGTCGTGGCCGCGGGCAAGGGCACAAAATACCTCGATGAATACCGTGACTCTACGCCCGAAACGGTCTGGGATTTTTATGGATTGACCGCTGAGCAGGCCCAGGCCGGTGGAATGAACTCGCAGATGTTTAACTCTTTCCTTGACGGCACCAAATCTGCGATTGAAATGGCGGCGGTTGCCAATGCCAATGGGCTGGCCGCCGCGCCGGATGGTCTTCAGTTTCCGCCCTGCGGTATTGATGATTTACCCAAGGTGCTGTGCCCGCGTCAACAGGGTGGAAGCTTGCACACTAGCGGGCAGGTGGAGGTCATTTCCTGCCTGCGCCGCGATGGCCGGCCGGTTGAGAAGGACCTGCGTTGGGGGGTGTTCGTGGTCTTTGAAGCAACGAGCGATTATGCGGCACGCTGTTTGGATGAATATGGGCTGGTAACTGACTCGACGGGCAGGATCAGCGCGATGTACAAGCCGTATCACCTGGTGGGATTGGAACTGGGGATTTCCGTGGCCAGCGCGGCGTTGCGCAACGAGCCGACCGGCGTGGCAGTGGGCTTTGCCGGCGATGTTGCTGCCGTGGCAAAGCGTGATTTAAAGGTCGGTGATATGCTCGACGGAGAAGGCGGTTACACGGTGCGTGGCCAACTCATGCCCGCTGCTGAAAGCCTGGCCGTGGCCGCGCTACCGATCGGACTGGCGCAAGCCGTCAAGGTGATTAACCCGGTCCAAGCGGGTGATCGCCTCAGTTGGTCAGATGTGGAAATGGACAGCGAAGACGAGGCCGTGCAGGTGCGACGGCAGATGGAAGCGGCATTTGGCCAATAGGGCCCATTCGCTGCGTGGCTGGTACGGACAATTTTCCATGGTCAAGTTAATATTGGTCATCTGCATCAACAGGATCCTAAAGTGAAGATCACCGCTGTCAAAACGTTCCTTGCCGTGCTGGGCAAGCGCCCGCGGGCGTTGATCAAGGTTGAAACCGACGAAGGCGTCTACGGTTGGGGCGAAGCGTATAGTAACGGGCCGGAATTGGCTGTTAGGCCGATCGCGGATTACATCTTCGAGATGGTCAAGGGGCAGGATCCGCGCCGCATCGAGTACCTGATGACCATGCTGCAACAGCAGTTTCGCTTTCCTCCCGGAAGCATGGGGTTGGCGGTGATCTCGGCGATCGACCATGCGTTGTGGGACATCAGTGGAAAGGCCGCGGGGTTGCCGGTGTATATGTTGCTGGGCGGACAGGTGCGCGACCGGGTGCGTGTGTACCAGCATGTGCATGGCCAGACGGGCCAACAGGCCGTACAGCAGGCCCAACAGTTACACGAACAGTGTGGAATTACTGCGTTCAAGACAAGCCCGTACAAGCGCGACCCGGAGGCTGACCGTTGGGGGCTGGTGTGTAGCGCAGCGGCAGAATATTTCGAGCAGATCCGTGACCACGCGCAGGACGACTGGGAGTTTGCGTTTGATGCGCACGCTCGGATTTTTGAGCCGGCAAGGGCGTTGCAACTAGCCAATGCTCTGGCGCCTTTCGATCCCTACTTTTATGAGGAGCCGCTGCGGCCTGAACATATTCCCGCTTGGGCCCGCTTGCGTGCCCAGATGTCCGTGCCGCTGGCGACCGGTGAGTGCCTGTACGGGCGGTTCGAGTTTTGCCAACTGGTAGCCGCCGGAGGGGCAGATATTATTCAGCCCGACGTGTGCCTGTGCGGTGGCCTGACGGAAATGCGCAAGATCGCGACCATCGCCGAGGCCCATTACGTGGCAGTGGCTCCGCACAACCCGATGGGGCCGTTGGCCACCGCGGTCAACGTCCACTTTGCCGCCGCGACACACAACTTCAAGATTCTCGAGTACTGTCCGGCAGCTGATGACGTTTCGCGGCAGTTGCTCGACAACCCTTACCTGCCCACCGATGGCTATCTGCAACTGCGCGATCGGCCGGGACTAGGTGTGGAGGTTAACCAACAGTTGCTCGAACACGATCAATACAGACACTGGCAGCGCACAGCACCGATACGCCCCGATGGATCGACTGGGTACGTTTAATATTTGATTTTTATCGTTCAACGGCAGGGCGCGACGAAAGGTGGCTGCCCGTAGCGTACAACAGGTCAACATGCTGGGCATCGCCGCCGGCTGCCGGAGTTGTAAAATTCGCTGTCTGACCTATTGTCGCCTACAAACATGGGCCGATAGATTGAGTAATCCTATGGCTACTAGCCGGGTTATCGGTACCTGCTGGCATCTGTCAGGAAGCACTGCCAACGCTGCGATGAGCCGGTTATAGGAGTTGGAAGGCGATGACAGCTATCTTGGGCATTTCGGCGTTCTACCACGACTCGGCCGCTGCCTTGGTGGTGGACGGGCAAGTTGTCGCTGCCGCCCAGGAAGAGCGATTTACGCGAAAAAAACATGATTTCGAGTTCCCACTCAATGCCATTGATTACTGCTTCCAGGCAGGCGGTATCACACCGGACCAGCTTGATTACGTTGGATTTTATGACAAGCCCTTGTTGAAATTCGAGCGACTGTTGGAGACCTACATGGCTTATGCGCCCAGTGGGTTCCGCTCATTTGCCATGGCCATGCCGCTGTGGCTGGGCCAGAAACTGCACCTGCGGCGCGAGATGAACAGGGGTTTGAAGAAGGCGTTCAAGAAGCAATATGTGTTCGCCGAGCACCACGAGTCGCATGCGGCCAGTGCGTTTTTCCCCTCGCCCTTTGAAGAAGCGGCCATTCTCACGCTGGACGGTGTCGGTGAATGGGCTACCGCTAGCTATGGCATCGGCCGCGGCAACAAGATCAATCTTACCCACGAACTTCATTTTCCGCATTCACTGGGGCTGCTGTACTCGGCCTTTACCTATTACTGCGGATTTCGCGTCAACTCCGGCGAGTACAAGCTCATGGGACTGGCGCCCTACGGTGAGCCAAAATATGTCGACCTGATTGTGGACAATCTGGTGGACATCAAGGAAGACGGTTCGTTTCGCCTGGACATGTCGTACTTCAATTATGCGCAGGGCCTGACCATGACCGGTCGGCGATTCCACGACTTGCTTGGATCACCGCCGCGTCAGCCGGAATCGCCGATCGAGCAGTTCCACATGGACTTGGCCGCTTCGATCCAGCAGGTCACGGAAGAGATCATGTTGCGTTGTGGCCGCCACGTCCACGCGCAAACGGGGATGGACAACCTGTGTCTGGCTGGCGGCGTGGCGCTCAATTGCGTGGGCAACGGCCGGTTGTTGCGAGAGGGGCCGTTCGAGAACATCTGGATACAGCCGGCGGCCGGCGACGCCGGGGGAGCACTTGGCGTGGCCATGTTCATCTGGCATCAACTACTCGACAAGCCGCGAACCGTGCAGGAAAATGACAATCAGAGCGGTTCACTGCTGGGACCGCGATACGAAAACGGGCAAATTCGTGAATTTTTCGACAGCGTCGCAGCCGTATACCGGCACATCGAGGACGAAGATGAACTGTGCGACCTTGTCGCCGGCGTGATTGCCGATGAAAAAGTGGTTGGGTGGATGCAGGGCCGGATGGAGTTCGGCCCCCGGGCCCTGGGAAGCCGCAGTATCATCGGGGACGCTCGCAGTGAGAAAATGCAGTCGGTGATGAACCTGAAGATCAAGTTCCGCGAATCGTTTCGCCCCTTTGCCCCGTCCATACTCGAAGAAAAAGTCGATGAGTTTTTTGACATGCGGCCAAGGGAGCAAAGCCCATACATGTTGCTGGTGGCGGACGTAAAATCGGAAAAGCGCACGCCGTCGGAAGGGCAGATGCAGCAATTTAAAGGCCTGGACAAGTTAAAGGTCACCCGGTCACAGGTTCCCGCCATCACCCACGTGGATTACTCGGCACGGGTGCAGACGGTGGACCCCCACCGTCATGGCCGGTTCTACAAACTGCTTAAAACTTTTGACAGGATCACCGGGTCGCCGGTGATGATAAACACCAGTTTCAACGTGCGCGGTGAGCCGATCGTCTGTTCGCCCGAGCACGCTTACCGTTGCTTTATGGCCACCAACATGGACGTGCTGGTCGTGGAAAATTATGTGCTGTTCAAACAGGAACAACCCAACGCACAGCAACACGAGGTGGACGATTACCTGGCCCAGTTTCAGTTGGATTGATTGAAGCGGCCCTTGACGGAAGCACAGCCATGAGCAGCGGCGTTAACCTCAACCCTTCACGCAAAGAGCTGAACCTGTTCGCGCTGGGACTGGTCATTTTTTCCGCACTGCTGGGCAGCGTGGTGATGTGGCGTGGTACGGCCCTGTTGAGCGTGGGTGTTTTTCTGGCGGTGGCCTGGTTGATCAGCATTGTTTTCAACGGCGACAATCGCCGGACCCAGTTGCTGGGCGTCTTGATACCGGGGCTTTGCCTGGCGATCGGCGGGTCGATTAAAGCCGGCGCCACCGAGGCGGTTGTGGCGGCGGTGGTATGTGTTCTATCCGTGCTCGCCGCCGCAGTAATCTGGAGCGTGCCCGGCGTCGGCAGGTCGATTTACGTGGGCTGGTCGCTGGCCGCGGTGCCGATTGGCTGGACCATTTCCCACGTTGCCATGGTACTGACCTATTATGTGGTGGTAACCCCACTGGGACTGATGATGAAATTATTTGGCTACGACCCGATGAAGCGGCGATACAATCCCCAGTCGCCAACCTATTGGATCGAGCACCCGGCCAACGCTGACCGGTCACGATACTTTCGACAATTCTGATAAGGGATGGAGATACCCATGGCTGACCAAGACAAGAACAGCGAGCAGCAGAACGCCGATGATTTTTCCCGCCAGGCCGAGCAGGCATCGCCGGGCATTGTCCGCGAGTTTATCGATTTTCTGCGTTACAACAAAAAATGGTGGCTGACACCAATCATCTTGGTGTTGCTGATGCTGGGCTTTCTGGTGTTCCTGGGTGGAACCGCCGGTGGATTTGCGCCGTTTATTTACACGCTGTTCTAAAAATACGGTTTGTCGCAGGCGGAGGATCGCGCCATCCCAAGTCATTTCACCGAGTGCCGGCCAGCAGTATCTAGCGATACCGCGGATCGTTAAAACGGTGCGCCGGGATAAGTGGTCGGTGACAAACGCGCCAGGCACACCCTAGTGAATGGGGTAGATGCTAAGCCGCATCGGACGGTCGTTGAATAGTATTTTATCGATATCGCTCCAGGCCGATCGTTCGTTGACGTCCCAGGCGTTGGCTCGGTTGTTTTCCCGCTGTTGATAAGTGTTGGCCAGCGATTCCAGGTTCGGGCTCAAGTGCTTGCGAATCGACTCTGCAGTGATCGGTGTGCTCTGTTGGCTGGCAGTGCATCCGACCGAGAAGGCTACTGTAACCGACAAAACGGACAATACCCACACGCTGGTTAATTGGCATCGGTTCATGGCAAGTTACCTCTGGTTGGCGGGCTGATTGCTACATTGTCTGCATGCAGCAGGAAAGTGTCAATATGCACGCCGGCCTATAGTTGCTGTCTCAGCGTGTGGGTGGGGCCTCTTTGAGGGCTTTCCAGAAGGCGCTTTCCGCCTGCTCGAACTTGGAGAACAGTTGTTCGAGGTAATCGAGCATTTTCTCGATCTCGGCCGTGTTGTCCGGCTGCTTCTCGGCAATCGTCCGCAGACTGCGGGTGGCGCTGTCCAGCGTGCTGGCAGCCAGGGCAAACGAGCGGGCCGCGTCGTACAGGTTGTCTGTCTCCAGTTCTCGGTCGTCGGGCTGATACAACAATCTCCAGGGTGAACGGCGTACTTCAATCGCGGCGAGTTTGAGTTGATCGGTTGTCAACTGGGCGTTGGCAATGGCCCGTTCGAGTACCGGTCGCTGGCCGATCACGAAGGCCTTCAAGTCAGTCGAAACCATCTTCACGTTGTCAACCGCGGCGTCGGCCTTGGCCAGGGCCTTGGTAACCTGGTCCAGAGTCCTGGTCCGCAACTCGTGGGTGATGTCGTGCATGTTGTCTATGGTTTGCCGCATGGCCGGAGCCTTGTCGTGGATCAGGTCACGCGCATCCGTGATCACTTCGTCCGCATTGGCGGTGATGTTGTCCATATGGCTGAACCATTCGGTTCGCCGGTTGTTGATATCAGCCAAGATCATCTTGATGTCCTGTGATGCCTTGCGCAGGTCGCTAATGAGAAGTCTCAGGTCGTCGGTGACCTGCGGAGCAGCGTCACTCAACTCGGTTGTTATCTTGGCGACGTTGTCGATGATCTTGCGGATCCGCTGTCGCTGGTGTTCCTCGATGCCCATCTGTTTGACGAAATCATTTGCCAGTTGGCTCGATGCAATACTGCCGTCAATGTGGGTTTTGGGGGCATACGGCTGCCCGGCTCCCACGTTGCGTATGTTCAGTTTCGTGCCTGATCCCAGCGGAGGCGCCGCCAGTTCGAATACTGCGTTTTGAAAAATCGGGATGCTGGTGGGGATTTCGGCAGTTACTACTTTGCCGATCACCTGTCGTGTGCCTGGTTTCTTCTTGTCCGCGATGTCTACCACTTGGCCGATCGGCGTATCACCCAGCGTGACGGTGGCGCCAACCTTGAGCCCTTTTAGACCATCCCCCAGGGCGTAAGCCACCTTGATCCGCTGGGTCTTGACGAACCAGCTATCGATATTCGAAAGCATAAAGACAAAAATCAAGGCGATGATGATGCCGGCCAGTACAAAGATGCCGGCTTTTAGATTGTCACGTTCAAGCGTCATGGTGTGTGTTCTTCAGCAGGTTTTTACTTTCAGATGCATTATTTATCGCGTGGGCTGTACGGCCGGCCGTGGTGCGATGCGCGGGGCTACGTCGCCCAGCAGGTCCTCGGCATAGCTGGTCGCCTGTTTACGATCGGTCAGCGGACCTTGCGGATCACCCCGCAGAAACTGGCGGATCAACGCACCCTGTTCGTCCAATTTAACCTCGCTGTCGCGCAGTTTTTCAAAATAGCGGCGGCTTTCCACGACTAGCATCTTACCCTTGTCGAGCATACACATACGGTCGGCGATGGCAAAGGCCGAGTTCATTTCATGGGTGACCACGACGCTGGTCACGTTCAGTTTCTTGGACAGGTCGATGATCAACTGGTCGATTTCTGCGCTGGTCACCGGGTCGAGACCGGCACTGGGCTCATCGTAAAACAGGATTTGCGGGTCCAACGCCAATGCCCGGGCCAGTCCTGCCCGTTTTTTCATGCCCCCGCTGATCTGTGCTGGGAATTTTTCTGAATGTTCGCGCAGCCCGACCAGCTCCAGCTTGATCTTGACCATGATATCGACCGTACTGGCATCGAGTTGGGTGTGTTCCTGTAACGGCAGAGCCACGTTCTCCCGGAGGTTCATTGAGTTGAACAGGGCACCGGACTGGAACAGGATGCCAAATTTCTTGCGCATTTCGTTGAACTGGGTTTCGTTCATGGCCGTGACGTCTTGGCCGAGCAATTCGATGCTGCCTTCTTCCGGGGTAAGCGACCCGATGATGTTGCGCAGCAGGGTGCTCTTGCCGGACCCCGACCCACCCATGATGACCATGGTCTCACCGCGGTGGATATCAAGGTTGATCCCGTTGAGCACGGCCTTGCCGCCAAAACGCTTGACCAGCCCGCTGACACGGATGGCGTAGTCGTTCTCTGGGCTAGTTTCGTTCATGGGAAGTGACATTATACCCGGCCTTTTGATCAGGCGCAAACAGTTTTCGTGGCCTCATGGATCGCCGCACGAGTACCGTTAAGGTCGAAACAGGCGATCTGATTGTCTCGTGCGAGCCGCGTGGCAATCTCAATCGCCTCGGCCTCGCACAGGTACCCGTCTTCGACTTCACCTTGCAGGGCGTCGGTCAAATATCGTCTCATCTGTATGGCGTAGGCGTAGGAACTGGTAGGTGTCTGGGTATCACCGCCGAAGGCAAACAACTTGTTAATCGGTGCCCCGTGAATGAAGTTGCGCACGAACTGGGCACTGGCCAGTGGGTTGATAGACCACGCCCAGCACAGGTCCGCCCATACATGGGGAAAATGCTTGGCCATGGCAATTAACTCTTGGTCGTAGGGGTAGGCGATATGCATGAGCACAAACCGGGTATCCGTATAACGGATCAACAGCGGACAAAGATGTCCGGGGTGAATCCGGTCAGTGACCATGTGATTGTTGCTTGCGTAATAGCCTGTGTGAATCTTAAACGGCAGATGGTGTTCGCCGGCCAACTCCACACCGCGGGCCATGGCCCAGTCACCTAGGCAGAGTTGCGCCTGCTCGTCGGCATCTTTTTCACCTAGAACCACATCCAGGGCACGCTGGGCGTCGTCGTCGCTGCGCTCGACCCAGCGCAGTGTGCGGGAGTAGGCATGTTGTGATTTTACGGCGATGGCGCAGGAGCCATACTTGTCGAAAATGCCGGCCATCGCTTGGCGCAGGCTGGCAAGATCGTGTACGGTGACACCCGTTTCCTTTGCCAGTGGTTCGACCTGAACTTTTCCGCAGCAAAAGCCGCACCAAGTGATGTCGTAAAGGAAAAAATCCGGCCCCGACTTGTCGGGCACGCACGGCCAGCAGAAGTCATCGGTCTGGATGTGATCCAGGCCCGCCAACTCTCGAAGGATATGCAGTCGCTGGCCCGGTTGTCGTAGCGCCTTGACCTTGGCTTCGGCGGTACGCAGGGCGTCGCTGGTAATTTCGTCCATGTCAAAAATATTTTTGGCGATCAGGCGAACCGCCTCGCCGTATCCAGTGAAGCGGGTGTTCGACCACGCCTTTTCGATGCCCGACCAACGGCCCTCGACGTCCGGGTTGCTGGCATCCATTGCCCGCTGGACTGCCTCGTGGGACGCGCCGGCCGAAACAAGGTCAGCCGAGCAGTAGTTTCCAAACAGCAGAGTAAGTACATCCTGCTGATAGGTATCGCCGATCCAATCGGGTTCCTTGCCCATGTGTTCATGCGTGTCCATGACCTTGAGTTGTTGAATGTGTTGAGCTAGGTCGCTTGGCATGTTCGGTCTCCTCTATCGGATTTTCCCTAGTTGGTTGGGGCCATACACTTTAATATTGATGCTGTTGGTGGTTTGGTTTCCGATTTTCCCGACTTTATTAGATACCCAGAGCATCGGCCAAGCAAATTAAAAGGCCCGGCGAGGCCTAAGCCAAGCCGAGCCCTTCCGGGGGCAAATGGTATGACCTGAATGGGTCTAAGGTGAAATGTTATACAATTACCTGATGTATGCAAAGGGAAAGTCAAATTTTTACGGGTAGGATTGTCCGCTATTTGATAAACGGCCTGTCACTTGTGACGCGGTGCAAGTCACTTGACGTAACCACGCTCTTGTGACAGCTTATTCCTTGGAACGCTGGGGTGCGGCTGTAAGCCGTTGTGAGGAAAAAGATGATGAAGGTTAATGATTTGGTGCGTATAGGTTTCATCGGCGCCGGTGCGATTTGCCGCGACCGGCACCTGCCGGGGTTGGCTGCTATCGACAGTGTCGAGGTGCTGGCCGTAGCCAATCGCAGCCGCGAAAGCGGCCAAAAGGTCGCCGACCAGTTCAACATTGCCGATGTTGAAGACGATTGGCAAAAGCTGGTTGAACGCGATGACCTGGATGCGGTGTTCATCGGTACTTGGCCGTACATGCACAAGGAATTGTCGATTGCCGTACTGGAGGCTGGCAAGCACTGTTTTTGCCAGGCGCGGATGTGCACGGACCTGGCCTCGGCCAAGCAGATGCACGCCGCCGCCCAGGCTCGCCCTCAACTGGTCAGCATGATCTGCCCATGCCCATGGAACCTAGAGCACTATCTACGTGACATGGTTGCCGCCGGCGAGGCAGGCCAGATCACCTCTGTTGAGTTGACCAGTATTGGTGGCGGTGGCTTGGATCGTGACGCGGTGACCTGGCGCGAACGCAGGGACCTGAGCGGCAAACAGATCATGGCCTTGGGGATTCTTGCCGAGACGCTCAATGCGCTGGTCGGGCCGTACGAACTGCTGTCGGCCCAGTTGTCGATACCGATTGACACGAAGAAGGGCGGTGACGGCGAGCAGGTCAAAATTGAAGTGCCGCAAGTGGTCACCATCAGTGGGCAACTGGAAAGCGGGGCCTTGATCGTCGAGCATCACTCGAGCCTGGCTGCGGACCAGTCGAGCGGAGGCATTTGCCTGACCATGCGAGGGCTCAAGGGTACCATCCGATACGACTTTGCCGACACCATCATGTTTGCCGGCCCGGGTGAGGTTCTCAAGAAAGTGGACGTGCCCGAGAACAAGCGAACCACATGGACAGTTGAGCAGGATTTCGTCAACGCAGTGCGTGCCGCGCGTGCGGGCAAACCCCCTCAGGGGCGGCCGGTGCGGCCCGATTTTGAGGAGGGCCTGCTGTATATGCGTAAAGTCGAGGCCGTGCATGAATCAGCTGCCAGCGGCAGGGCGGTCAAGCCGGACCAGTTGTGATCGAACACGGCAAGCAACCTGGTGGTCAGGGCGAGCCCGTGGACGGCGACAAGCTGACTTGGATCGCGTTGCTGGGCCAATGGGTTGAGTTTGCTCAAAGTGCTTTGGCATTGCCCGACGATGTCGATGGCCGGCGCCTGCGAGATTCCGTGGCGGATATCATCATGCTTCAGGCGGTGTGGTATGCCCTGAGGCATCTGGAGGAATTGCCCGGCGAGCAGCGGGCGGTGGGCGTCGACCGCGCACAGTTGCTGATCGACAAGCATGCCCAGACGCTGATGCGGCGCTGGCCAAACCAGGTGATGCCCGCCCGTTTGCACGAGATTATCGAGGATGCCAACAACCTGTTGGCCAAGGTCAGTGCGGGAACCGATCCTCCGTTCCGATAAGCGTTGACGCCGAGGTGCCATCCTCGTTGGAAAGTTGCGGCCGCCGTACCGGTGAGCTCATGCAGGGTGCGCAGCAAAACGCCGATAGCAACAATATCAGGTCATAGCGGCAAGGACGTGTTTAAGTTTCTGGTAGTAGTCGGCGGACCAGGAAGCCCCTTGGAAAACCTGGGATAAAAACGGTGACGTCTGATGCCATTGAGATACAGACACACACCGGCCCTTCTGGTGTAACTGGTATGCCCGGCCAACCGGCATTGTCGGTGATCACCGCGACGTGGAACCGCCCGCAATGGCTGCGGCGTGCCTTAAAATCGATCGCCGCCCAGACCTATCGTGATTTTGAGGTCATCGTCGTGGACGACGGGTCAGATAATGACACGTTAGCCCGCTATGAGCAGATATGGAAAGAGCTGGACGGGCGGTTTATCCTCAACCGATTGTCATTGTCGCGATCGGATACTAGTTGTGCGGCCTCGGTACGCAACCGCGGGCTCCAGACTGCTCGCGGCCGGTTCGTGGCTTTTTGCGACGATGACGATTATTGGAATGACCCAGATTATCTGGCCGTCGGGGTCGATATGCTCAAAAGCCGCGATGCTGATCTGTTTATCAGCAACATGCGAGGCGAAAACGACGAAGTTGTGACCATCCCGTCCTGGTTTCCCAACAGTCCTCGCATGACGCGAGGACTGCTTGTGCACCAGTCGCCGCCGGTCCATGAATTGCACGTGGCTGACTTGATGGCTGTGATGCATCATCATTACCCGCATCCCAACGGGTGCATCGTGCGCAAACAGCTATTAGGCCGCGCCGGTTACTTTGACGAACAGGTACGATCTGGCGAG
>CAUZAW010000058.1:0-13193 GCA_963577735.1 Phycisphaerae bacterium
TCGATAAATCCTCCAGCCTGTAGTCGTCGATCGGGCGGAAGCCCGGATGAAACCCCGCGTTATTAATCATGCAGTCCAGTTGGCCATAGTGTTCTACGGTCTTTTCAATCGCGGCCCTCAACGCGTCCGGATCACTTACATCGCACGCCTGGTACGCGCACTTGCCCGGGCCACGCTGACCAAACTCTCTTGCCGTCGCCGCTGCCTCCTCTTCGGCGATGTCCACGATCATCACGTGGGCCCCAGCGTCCACGAATACTTCCGCGCATCCCCGGCCAATCCCCATTGAACCACCCGTGATCAGCGCCACCCTGTCCGTGTATGCCAGGCCACTTCGATTAATCCCTTCCGGGCAGGACAGCCCTTGCAATTTGCCGCTGATAAAATCCCCAATCCCCTGGGAAACGCTTCCTTGGGTTTCTGCCATTACTGCTGCTCCGTTTCACTTGCCTTCCGATATCAACGTGGCGGCTGTATCCGCCGTCTTAATTCGTCCATGTTAAATCGGTCGCTTTCTAGGAACTCGAAATATTCCGCTTCGAACTGGCGAACCTCTTCGGCGCGACCAACGGTTGCCTCTGCAACGTCCGTCGGCACCGATACCACGCCGCTGACGTCTCCGTGCAGCAGGTCGCCTGGCGAAACCGTCAGGCCGTAAACTGATACAGTCGTATTCAAGTTCATGTATACGCCAAAACCGTGCGAAACCACTGTGCCGCCGGCGAACAATTGAAACTCCGGCGTGTGCTGGTGAATACCCTCCAGGTCCCGCACGTTGCAGTCGGTAACAATCCCCACGCATCCCAGTTTGTGCATGATGGTGCACCACATGTCCCCGATCAGGCATGCCCTCCGCCGCTCGTGCCCCACGTGCTGGATCACCAGCACCGTCGGCTTGGGTGCCTTGTCCACCAGGTCCACAATATCCGCAATACGTTGCGGACGATTGTCACCGGGCGTGGTCGTGTCCGCCGTGCATGTCACCGCGTAACCCACCATGGGCGCTTTTGCCCAAGGCGTCTGGCAAACCAGTTCATTGGTCGCATAACCCGTGGCAGGATCCCGCACCTCAAAGTGCTCAATCGCATTGGCCACCGTCGGACTGTCATAACCACCAAGTTGCTCAATCACCTTGGCGGGCAAAGGGCTCTTTTCCATGTTTCATCCTTTCTCAATATCAACCAACGATTCGCCAAGCAGTTCCCTGGCGTGCCTGTCAACATCAAACCTGGCCATGGCCGTTGCCTCCCTGTCGAGGCCCGGCATTTTACCATTTAATTGCGAATTATCCGTAGACGAAGTACACGCCTATCAGGACATCAATTGAGAGCCCATGATGACGCTGGACTGCCTGCCGTTCCAGTTAAGCTGAATGATCACTGGCAAGGTCAACCATCACCAGACGGGTCGATGGTCAGGCGGGCGAAATTGAGTGTTACAAACTGCTCCAAATCCTTCGTACGCTGTCGCAGGTAGATGGCTAACTCATTGTCGCCACGACAAACCAAATTAGCCATCAGATCGAACCTGAACTCGCGGTTGGAAAACATCGTCTGCCCCTTGTAGGTTTCGTCACGAGGTTGCAGCACATGCCCATTGAACTCAAACTCGATCACGTCTTCGGGGAACAGGTCCACGATGTTGATCCACAACTCTATCTTGGCATGCTCGGCCGCAGACAGGTCGTCGCCGATGTTGAATGTCACTGATTGGCCGATACCGTCGGTCGCGGGCGTGATCATCAACGGCCGCTGGGCACACCATGAAACGTGCCCGTACGTGCCTGCTAGGGGAATCTCCCAATCCAGCAGGTACGCTTTCCTCATCCCCGCCAAAGCCGACCGATCCGCGATGTCCCTCGTAAATCCATAGCCGAGGTTGTGCCCGCCTTCCAACTGGGCGGGTGTGTAGTAATGGTTAAAAAGGTAGAACATATTCCACAACTCGAACCCGCTGATGCCGTGCTCATAGGCCCTGCAGGCGGCCGCGCGGATGTGCTCGCGTCGCTGCTGAACCGTCGGCTCAACGCCAGACACCGGCAAACTGGGATTCCATCGCCAATGGTTCAGCGTCGAAGCGCTCAAACACGCCAGCGTCGGGGTGCCGTGCTTACCCGCCAGATCGACAATATCCCGCCACGGCGTGCTGAACGGTGAGTACCCGCCGCTGACCACGCACATGTCCAAAAGGCCCTGCGAAAACCAGGTTGGCAGGTCCAGACCGATGCGTGCAGACAATTCTACCGTGTCCGGTAAACGAGCCGAAAAATAAATCGGCCGGTTGCGCCGCTTCGCCTGCTCGTCGATCATGGTGCGCAGCTTGGCCACGAACGCTGTCATCACCTTCCGGTGCGCCCACGCCGTCTGCACCGGAAACAGGTACGGAAAGCGGATAAAGTCAATCTCGAACCCGTCGATGTCGTAGTTGCACACCGCCTCCTGCGCCAGGGCGAACATCATCTCCCGAATTGGCGCGTGCACGTAATTGGGGGCGTTGGCCTCCTGCGATTCGAAACTGTACTGCGGGTGCGGTTCGTCGGGATCGCCGATCAGCCACTGTGGGTTATCCTTCTTCCATTGCGGCGTGTAGTAGTAGGGTTCGAGATGACCCTCCTTCGGTTTTTTGGTAGGCGATTCGATTTTGCGATACTGACCGACGCGATCATGAGTATCGTTCATGCGCATGCGCAGCCAAAAATCCTTGCCCGCCGCGTGAGCACCTTCACACATGATGGTTATCGGGTCGCGACCCTGTTCGATCAGCCGCTTGGTGCCTTCTCGCATCTGCAGGCCGCTAGATTCGTGCATCACCGCGATGTTGTCGCCTACCTTCTGGTACGCCTTCGAATCATGCGTACACCCCCCTGCATGATACAGCCCGTAGGCATACACCTCGATGGCAGTGTCCTTGATCGGGTCGATTGAAGCGGAGAGTAATCCCTCGGGCGTCGGTGGCCAGGGCATGCGCGTCAGCGGGTCACCGATGTCCTGCAGCATGACGCGAATGTCGCGCGGGTGTTTTGATTGATGATTAGTCAAGGTGGCTCACCTCTTGCGTTTGCACAGTACCATCAAGGATGCTTTTAAAATTCATACCGCCAAGCCTGGATCATCACCAGTATCGTTAGCTTGGCCTGCCGAGGCCAAATACAGAAACCTACATAAAAAGAACATGCAACTGTAATTGCTTGCCCTCAGTTTCACTTTTATTCATTCTAACCTTACATTGGACGACAATAACCACTTGAAAGCAAGACATTCCCCATGAAAATCACCGACATCCAAACCTTTCCCGTGTGCGTTCCCGTTCACCCTGATCGCGCCATCCGTGGCAGCCTTGGATACTTCGATACCTTCAAGTTCTTGATCATCAAAATCCTCACTGACGATGGGATCGTCGGCCTGGGCGAAGTGTCCGCATCGCCCGAATGGTCCGGCGAAGATCACGCCACGGCCGCCCACTACATCGACACCATCTTCAAGCCCCTGCTCATGGGCAAGGACCCCACCGAAGTCGAGCAACTCACTCGCAAGATAGCATTCGCCCTCGCAGCCAACCCCTTCACCCGATCGGGACTGGAAATGGCGTTGTGGGACATCTTGGGAAAATCAGTTGGCCTGCCACTCTATCGTTTACTCGGCGGCCCTGTACGCGAGCACGTGCCCATCAAGTTTTCCATTTCTGGGCGCGAACCCCAGGAATCAGCCGCCCTAGGCCAATGGGCTGTCAGCCAGGGCTTCAACGCCATGAAGGTCAAAGTCGGCATTGAGCCACAGGGTGACATCAAGCGTGTGGAGGCCGTGCGTAATGCCATTGGCCCCCACGTTCGTCTTGGCGTTGACGCCAATGGCGGCTGGTCGCCACGTGTAGCCATCCAGACCATCGCACGCCTGGCCGAGTTTGACATATTTTTCGCAGAGCAGCCCGTCCCCGCACTGGATGTCGCATGGCTGGCCGACGTGCGTCGCCATAGCAGCGTACCGATCATGGCTGACGAAAGCGTCTTTAACCTACAGGACGCAATGTCAGTGGTGCGCGCCAACGCTGCTGACGTGCTTTCCATCTACGTGCACAAAGGCGGCGGCATCGGACCGGCACGCAAGATTGCCGCCGTCGCAGAAGCCGCCGGCATTACTTGCACCGTTGGCAGCAATATAGAGTTGGGTATCGCCAGCGCCGCCATGATCCACCTGGCCATGGCCACCACCGGCATCGGTGCCGAAGAGTTCCCTTGTGATATCTTGGGCAGTTTCTTCTATGTCGATGATATCATCACCGAGCCACTGCCGGTCGGCAACGGCCAGGCACGACCACCCGAAAAGCCCGGCCTGGGTGTCGAGCTCGATGAAGACAAGGTAAGGCACTACTGCATCAAGTAGTTTCCCGGCGACCAGTACTGCCACCACTTCACAGTGAATAACGCATAAATTCGTTGCGGCTCGGCGGCCGGTCGGCAACATATATCACGCCCGGTTCATCCTGCACTGGAGCAATCGTTGCCATGACTGTTTCATCATTGCATACTGAGCAGGGATGCCCCTCCGTGGACCGCATCATGCGTACCATGTCGTTGTATGTGAACTGGCCCTTTGCCTCTTGCACCTGGCCAGACAGGTATTCCTGACGGGTACGCGAATAGCGGTTGGTCGCCGCCACGGAACCCTGCTGCCGGCCCCACTCGACAGGCTGCGGATAATGTACCTGGTTACAGTTCCACACCATATGAGTATCATCGATAAACTGCGCAAACACGCGACCCCAGCATGATGCCGCCACTACGGTACCCGCCTTGTCTCCGAGGATTAAGCTCTGTTTGTTCGGCCACTTTTCAAGCCATGCTAGAGCGTCAAAGACCGTGTCACAGTGCATCAACAATTGCCGCGCTGTTGGCAAAGTTAATGCATCCGCGGCACAGTCGCAATTTATAGGCGGCTTAAATCCCTTGAGTGACTGCTGCGTGACAGCCAGCCCTGCTTCGTTGACACCGTTGTGCCCCCAAGCGGCACCGATTCACTGCATCTGGATAAACGACCGCGCGCCTTTGGGTTGGTGACGTGTCAGCGCCACTCCCGCTCTCGCATCAGCATCCAATGCACCGCCAATGACCGCACCTTTGTCAGTTGTCATAAGACCGATACCTGTACACGCGTCGTGGGGAATCATGACTCGTGGGTAGGTATGCCAGGTATGAAACTGCAGCCTTTCGATCCACCTGTACTCGACCTCACTGCCCTCGGCTATGCCACGCAACTCGTCAAATAACTCCGGCAAATGTTTCTCAATTACTTGTCGCTGCGGCGCAACGACTTGCTCATACTGCTGCTCCGTTGCCTGAAATGGCTGGCGGATCACACGCACATGCACATGAGCGTGAATGAGATAGCGAAACGTCCGTCCGTGATCCAGGCCCCTTTCATACGCATCGCCGGCATGGGTTTCCATAATGAACATGGGACCGACACTCCGTACCTTAAACTGTGCGTTTGTCAGATACTGACAGGACTGCCTTCTCGGGCAGACCGGCAAAGAGCAGCTACGGCGGCAGCATTGCCACGACTGTCTGCAACGGTCACAACAGGGTCCGCTCCGTCGAGGATCATTGCCGTTACGGCATCGATCTGGTCCCGGTAGGAATCGACATTTCCATAGGTAATGTCCTGCTGCTCGACATTGTCCAAGCTATCGCTGAACGTGGAATTTTGTGGCCCTTGAATGGTCTTGGAAATATGCATATTAGCCGTGGCGCCGATTTTATTTGCCCAAGGCATATCCAAATGGATCATGCCCTCGCTGCCCAGCAGGTCAGCTTCAAAATGACACAGTGAATCGAAACTGGAAAAGAACTGCGCCACAACGCCGTTAGCAAAACGCAGGTGTCCGGCAAAACTTAAATCCACGCCGCCACCAGACGTCGTTTGCCATCCATGCACTTCGACTGGCTCAGCACCTGCCATGGTTCTGATGAAACTCACAGGATAGCCGCCCAAGTCCCATATAGACCCGCCGCCGAGTTGGGCATCAAGCCGTATATCGCCAGTTCGATCAAGGGTAAACGTCATCACCCCACGGATTAATCGCAAGTCACCAATGATGTTCTGTTGCAGCAATTCCTGCAGGTATCGGGTCTGTGTATGAAATCGCATCATGATCGCTTCATGAATAATCACGCCATGGCGGGTGGCGGCATCACCCATGCGATCTACATCTGCAGGCGTAAGCGCCATCGGTTTTTCACAAAGGATGTGTTTACCCGCCTCCGCGGTCTTGATTGCCCATTGGCAATGCAGTGTATTGGGCAAAGAAATATAGACGGCGTCAACATCTGGATCGGCAAGCAATTGCTCATAGGAGCCGTAAGCGCGGGGAATCTGCCACTGGTCAGCGTAGGCTTGCGCCTTTTGCTTTGATCGACTGGCGACCGCAACCAGTTCACTGCGTTCTACGGACCGCATTGCGGGAATTTGCCGCTCATTGATACGAGCGGTACTTAGCAATCCCCAACGAATCTTGCCTTTGGCCATGACCCGGCCCTCCCTTATTTTCAGTTTTGGCGCAACGAGACCACCTGCTCCCAACTTTGACTGTTCCAGGAGTTCTGCATGGCCCGCTGGACACAGGCTACGGCCAGCGCCTCGGCAAAGCCGGGCTCAGCTTGACGCTTATTGACAATGGATTGGGCAAACTGGCAGGCCTCGATCACCTTAAGGTCATCGTAACTTAGGCTCGTGGCTGGCCCGGGATAAAACTGGGCAAAGAAAGGGTGGTTGGGGCCGGCAAATATGGTCGTGTGGCCGTCATGCTCTGGGTTGTCCTGGGGCAAAAAAAGCTCAAGTTCGTTCATCCGCTCGAAGTTCCAGCTGAGTGCGCCCTTGGTGCCGTTGACTTCAAATGCCATTTCACACTTGGGCCCATTTACGATCCGGCAGGCCTCGAGTGTTCCCTGTGCCCCGTTTTCGAACCTTGTAAGGGCTCCGACATAGTCTTCATTGGTTACGTCACCCATCGGTCCTGAATCGGCAACCGAGAAGTGAGTCCCCTCTCCGGGCGTGGCGAGGGGACGCTGGGCAATAAAGGTCTTGCTATTGGCAACGGTGGATTGGATAGGGCCAGCGATCAGGTGCGCCATGTCAATCGCGTGCGACATAAGATCGCCGAGCGTGCCCAGGCCAGCCTGCTCTCGTTGGAAACGCCAAGACAGTACGCTGCGAGGGTCACTGCCGTACCCGACAAGAAATCGACCACGGTAATGGGTAATCTGGCCGAGTTGGCCCTGCTCGATCAGTTGCCGAGCATACTGAACAAGCGGCGCCCAACGGTAGTTGTAACCGACCATGGTCAGCACGCCTGCCTTGCGGGCCGCATGCTCAATCTCAACGGTCTGGTCCGGCCCGAGGCCCACTGGTTTTTCGCAAAAGATGTGCTTGCCCGCGCCGGCAGCGGCCTGGGCCATCTCCAAGTGCAAGTGGTTGGGCGCAGCGATGGTGACCAGATCAACGTCGGGATCTTCGATCACTTTTTTCCAATCGGTAACGCAGCGATCAAAACCAAATCGGTTAGCTCCGCTTTTGGCCCGTGCCTCAACGTCATCGCTGCAAACAACTAAGCGTGTTGCGATGTCCAAATCACTAAAACGATCGGGAATCTGGCCATAGGCGCGGGAATGCACAGCACCCATCCAGCCCATGCCTATCACACCGATACCTAGCGTGTGCGCCATAATTCAAATTCCTGACCATGATCGAGAAATATCAAGTGTACCGTAAAACCCGCAGGCTGAGGCAAACTGGCCATCACGGGCAACGATGGATATTGTAGCCAAGCTAAAACAGAGCACGGACCATGCAAGCCAATAAATTGAAACAGAAACTGGCGGCAGGCGAAACGGCGTTTGGCGTATTCTTTCGTTACCCCGACCCGGACAATGCAGAATTCTTGAGCCTGCAGGGATTTGATTTTCTGGTATTCGATGCCGAGCACGGCACGATAGAACCCAGCGATTGTCAGCAGATGGTGCGATCGGCTGAACTGCACGGCGTGACACCCATCGTCAGGCCGCCCATGAACCACCCGCGGGTTATCCTGCGTTACATGGATACGGGTGCGCAGGGCGTGCTGGTACCCATGGTCAACAGTGCCGACGAGGCGGAGGACGTCGTGGCCGCGACCAAATATCTGCCTACCGGCCAGCGCGGCCTGGCCGGTTCCCGGGCGGCGGACTACGGGCAAAAGCTATCACTGGAGGATTACACCCGCTTTGCCAATAAGCAGACACTGGTGGTGGTCCAGATCGAGACCGTAGAGGCCGTTGCTGCACTGCCGGAAATTGTCCAGGTCGAAGCGGTGGACGTGGTGTTCGTGGGCCCAACGGACCTGTCCGCTTCACTCGGCGTAACAGGCCATTCGGATCATCCGAAAATGCGCGAGGCACTCGACCGCATCACACAAGTCGTAACTGATTCGGACAAGGTGCTGGGCATCATGGTCGCCAACGGCGAGGCAGCACAGCTATGGGCCAGTCGCGGAGCGGGATTCATATCGATTCCCTACGAGTCCCTGGCGAAGCAGGCGTGTCAAAATTATCTCAAGACCGCTCGGGCCAAATGACTAAATGGCCATCAATCCGCTTGCGACATCTTGCGCTGCGAGCCAGCGGGGTGGTAGTACGGTTCAAGCAGCAGATGCGACTTGACCGGGTCGTCAGCTGTTCGCGCAAGCAATTGTGGCGAGGGTTGGCCATGGGGCGGGCTGAGCATATACGACGGCCCATACTGGTAAACGAGCCAGGCGTGAGAATCGTAACGAGGCGGCTGAAGAGCATAAGACAGGCTTTCAGTAAGCAAAACAGCTGATCCAGCGGCAAGGGAAAATTCACGCAGAGATGAGATCGCATCCAAGGACGTGTTGCCATAAGGATTGGGCAAGTTTGCCTTGTGGCTGCCTAGAATGGCACAGAATGCACCGTCACTCGTGATGGTGTCGTGCAAGGCGATCAGGCAAGTGATCATCAGGCAACGAAACTGGCCGTCACCGTGGCAACGATAACGTGTGTATCGTCGCGGATCGGCGCGTCCGCCAGTTGACAGCCGCCGTTGCACCCCGACGGTATTGAAGATCGCACGGGATGCTACCAATCGATACTGGCTGCCCCAGACGAACTGGTGCACATGGTCGATTACCGGCCCTAACGCCATGGCCTGCTCGATAGCGCCGCCCAGTTCAATCACATTGTGCAACTCAGGACCAAAGGGGCCGTTGGACACATGCGTGACATTATGGGGCGGCGCATTACCCGCCGCAGCCAGCGTGTGCTGGACCTCAGAGATTTGTTCCCCAGCAAGCATCTCCTTGAGCACCAGAAAACCGGCAACATCGAAAAAATGCTTTTTCTCAACCGGGAGATCGCGGTCGCCGACGCCCGTTTGCAGGTCGAACACTTCCTGTTCGTATGATGGTTTTGTTGGTGGCATACGCAATTTCCGTGGCCTGGCACGTTAGACGTTAGCCGATTGAGGCGGCCCCTTGACCAGTTCGAGACGGCGTTTCGAGGCCCGCTGCTCGAAATCTTCAGCCGTTTCCAGCAGAGGGGTCCACGGGCAATGGAAAGACGGAGCATATGAATAGAAGAGCGTACGCCGAACTTTCGACCTGCGATTTGTAACCGCTCCGTGGGAAAGATCCTCCGAGAATATGATCGCATCACCCGCTTAGCAGGCAAGCGGCTCGACAAGCGGATGCGCCGGGTCCGGCAACTCGCCGACAAACGGATTACTAAAGTTGCTCTTGTGGCTTGCGGCAATCACGGCAAAACAGCCGTCGGCCACCCCGACATCGCTTAGGGCGTAGCCAACCTTGATACTGACGCATTTGAATCGGCCGTCCTCGAAGAAATACTCGCAGTACGGCAGCAGTTCAGCGTGACCGTGGTGAAACCTAAACCCTCCGCCGCTATTTCGAGAAAGAAAAGCGGCCGAGTCCAGCCGAAGCGGCTCCTCAATCATCTGCTCGATGTAGCCTATCGTTTTAGGGTGGTCGATCAGCTCTTCAAATGGTCCACCGCAGGCCAGGACAGGACACACATAGTCAGACAACCCCTCCGCCGGCGGTCGCCCGACCTGTGCGTATACGTCATCCCGCTCATAACTGCGCGGCGCACCAAGGGCAGTCACCTGCCCATCGTCGACTGATTCAAGATGATCAATGGCCCGGTTAAGCCGGCCCACCAAGTCCGGTGAAAGCACTTGGCGCAGTACGAGATAGCCCTGTACATCAAAAATATATTTTTCCTCATCCGTCATCCGTCGGACTCCAACCACAGGCTCACGATCTGGAGCTCAGATGGATAGTGTGCATGCCAAATGCTACCGCTTCAAGGACCACACTTGGATAAATAGTCAAAATTACTTTTCACCAATCCGCCGACATATTCAGTTGCCCCAACTCTCGACGAACTGGTCGATGCCGAAACCGGGGGGCAACTCGTAAAGTCGGTAAGGGGTCGGCCCGGGAATCTGGAACCCCGGCATGTACTGAGGTGTATCTGTCTTGAGCGCTTCATCCAGCGGTGCGAAGCGGCTCCGGAGCAGATCGAACTCGTCGTCGCTGAAACGTGGGCCGTACACTTCATCCCTTGATTTTATGTTGCGCTGAATGAACTTGCACAAGTGGATCAGGCAGGTCATCCGGGCCGGTTTGCCCGGATGCAATTTTTCCAGTGACTTGCAAAATCCCATTTCGTCACGATCGAGTACCGCACGGAATATTGCTTCGACGGTATCCACCTCCTCCTCATGCAACACCAGAGCATGTTCAAATATCTCGCGTGAGCGTGGTGACAGGTATTTAGTAAAATCTCTTTGATCCTTCCTCACCCCTACCCCCTCGTAATAGAACCGTGGCCCGGAAAAACATCTATACCCCAAAAGAATGCAGCGGCGCAGCACCTTCGACGTGTAGTCGCTGGCCCAATGCAGGATCATGTTCGTGTAAATCACCGCATCGCCAGCCTTGAGGTCGACACAGATACTGTGAGGTAGCGGCGTGTGGCGCTTTTCACCCTGCGGTTGCTGGCCGTGGCCATAGCCGTGGGGTACCGACGCCAACTGCACATTTTCCTCATCAGTATTTGGACGGTTGTGACTGCCGGGCACGACCCAGAGCACCTTGTCATCGTACAATGCAATGTTCATCTGCAATACCGCTGGACCATTGGCCATGAAATCTTCCTGCAGCCCCTGCAACGGCCCCTCGAGGGGCGGGCTCATGTCACGGTGCCAAAACCACGGCCCCATCTGCCTCACCGGGTTCAGGATCATAAACATGTACGCAGGGCAAACGAATTTAGCGCGTGGCATAAGTTGGCGGGCCACACCCAGCGTGTTCTCGTGCAGCAGCAACTCCATCACATGGGAGGTCGAGTCGTCCACGTGCCGGTAAAAGCCTTTCATCATGGGCTGAAATGCACCGTCGGGAATCCCGTCCGGCCACTCGCGCAACACCATGGTTTCGACGCCGGACCGCAATGCCTCCAACTCACCGGGATCAATCACTCCGCGAAGTATGGTAAAGCCGTCAGCCATGAACTGTTTTGGATCAACTTTCACAGTACCGCTCAACTCATTGGTGATCTTGTTTATTTTATACTTTTTTTCACACTTGCAAGGTAAATCAGCCGTCAGTGGTGGTGCATGACAGGTGTCGGGCGCGTGAGGATCAGCTTCAACAGTGGGAGGGCAGGCCTATGGGTATACTGGGCCAGTCATGCTGCGGGCATTATTGGCAAACTTATCGGCAGGGGGCAGCAGCGGGTACTGGTCTGCCGGACGAGTCGGCGCCATGGTGCTGGTGTTGATTGCCGGGCCCTGTTTTGCGACGCTGCCGTGGTCATTGGGCCGATACAAGGGCCATACGGGCGACGAGATCCGCAATCGCATTCCACCGAACTGGCACGACGTGATGGGCACGGATGCGTTAGGTCGATCGATGCTGTGGCGGAGCCTGCTGGGCGGGGCAATCAGCTTGGGCATCGGCTTCAGTGCCGCCGTGATCGCCGTGGTCATTGGTGTAAGCTGGGGGGCCACCGCGGGCCTGGCAGGGGGACGAACCGATGCAGTGATGATGCGTGTTGTGGATGTGCTGTTTGGGTTGCCCTATATCCTACTGGTGGTGTTGATTGACATTGGCTTGGGACCTTTGATCAAACGGACGTTGGGATGGCTGGCAGCGGATACCGCTTCAGGCGTTGCCGACGTGGTGACGTTGCTCGTGGCCATTGGCGGACTAAGCTGGTTGACCATGGCAAGGGTAATCCGCGGCCAAGTATTGTCCTTGCGCGAGCAACCGTTCGTGGAGGCGGCTCGCGTATGCGGCGTTCGGCCGATGGGCATTCTCTGTCGGCACATGTTGCCGAACTTGGTCGGCCCCATCGTGGTGTATGCAACATTAACGGTGCCCGCCGCCATTTTAGCCGAGTCAACCTTGAGCTTTCTAGGCATCGGCGTTCAGGCTCCGCTCCCTAGCTGGGGCAATCTGGCCAGCAACGGTATCGGTGAACTGCACGCTCTGATCGGCAGTGGTACACGAGTTGCATGGTGGCTGATCGCTTGGCCATGCCTACTGCTGGGCCTGACCTTGATGGCTCTGAACTTCCTCGGTGAGACAATGCGGAACCGGATCGATCCGAAAAGCAAAGGATAAAGATGCCATTTATGCAATCCATAAAGTGCCTTGGCGTGGTCACGGTGGTCATGACAATGACCGGCTGCGGAGGCAGCGATCCGGCGCCTGGCAAGACCGGTGTGTCACCCTCCCGATCGCAAGGCGATCAAATGATTCGCCATGGTGCTATCGCCGCGAAAATACGCGGTCTAGATCCGATGGATATCGGCGACACGACATCAAGCAGTATCGCAAGCAATTTTTACGAGTGTCTGTACCAGTATCACTATCTCAAACGCCCCTATGAAGTCGTCCCGTGCCTGGCTTCCCGGACCCCTACGTTCTCCTCGGATGGACTGACACTGACCATTCCGATCCGCCAGGATGTGTATTTTCACGACGATGAATGCTTCCCGGACGGCAAGGGCCGCCAACTCGTGGCGGAAGACTTTGTCTATTCTTGGAAACGCATCGCCTACTTGAAAAATGTCAGCAAGAACTGGTGGATTCTTGAAGATCGAATTACCGGATTAGATGAA
>CAUZAW010000059.1:0-13153 GCA_963577735.1 Phycisphaerae bacterium
TGGGCTGGACGAGGTCCAGCGGTCGCAGCGGCTGATCGAGGGGATTTTTGCCGGTAATATTTTCGACTTGGGCGCAACCGAAACACTTGATCTGCTAGCCGGCCAGCCGGTGGATTTTCACGCGACGCTGGGCAAGTTGCGTCCGCGACCGTGGCTAATTGATGATCTAGATACCTGGCTGAAGCGGTGGGCAGATCGGCCGCATCGGTCATCGGTACTGTTTGTCGATAATGCCGGCTGCGATATCGTGCTGGGTATGATCCCGTTTGCACGCGAACTGCTGCGACGGGGTACGGACGTGTTGCTGACGGCAAATATGGAACCGTCACTGAACGATGTGACGCATGAAGAATTGACGGCCTTGATCAGCACAATAAGCCAGCATGACGGGATTATCCGCGACGCGCTGGCCGACGGTCGCCTGGAACTGGTGGCATCGGGCAATGACATTCCCTTGATCGACCTGTCACGGGTATCGCCGGCGTTGGCCGAGGCGGTGGTTCGGCGGGGCGTGGATCTTGTGGTGCTGGAAGGGATGGGCCGGGCCATTGAAAGTAATCTGAACGCGGCATTTACCTGCGACGTGGTGAAGATCGCCATGCTCAAAGATGGCAACGTGGCGGGCAAACTGGGAGGTGACTTATATGATCTCGTGTTCAAGTTTGAGCCGGCGATGAAATGAAGGGGATGAATGGCAGATCATGCAAAACAACTGACGGATCAACAGGTTGCGTTCTTTAAAGCATTTGGCTTTGTGGCGTATCGTCAATGTTTTGCCGGCCGAGAGTTGGAAGCAATCGAGCGGGACTTCGAGATGGTGATGGCCGAAGCGAGGGGTGGCAAATCATTTGATGGCGGGGATCGTCAGCAGGTGAGCGATATGATTCAGCATCAGCCGGCCATTACCCAAATTTTGGCCGACGAGCGTATCGGCGGGTCGGTGCGGCGGCTGTTGGGGCCGGGCTGCTACTTGCAGAGTACGGACGCAAATCTGTACGTGGGTGATACGCTTTGGCATGCTGATCACGGTTGGCACCCGACCATGCTCGGCGTTGAGCCGACCGAGCAGTTTCGCCGGAGCAGATACCACCCGGGATTAAAAGTTTCTCTCTACCTGGATCAGGTCGGACCGCAGAGCGGTTGCCTGCGGGTAATCCCCGGTTCGCAAATCAGCCCGTTTCATGAATCATTGCGTTCTCTGCATTGTGACATTGGGCCCGAAGCGTTGGCTGCGGCCAACGAGCCGGAGTTTGGAGTTGAGCCGGCTCAGATCCCTTGTTATTCGATCGAATCGCGGCCGGGCGACGTGGTTTTTTTTAGCCACCTGGTGTGGCATTCGTCATTCGGCGGTCGCAGCGGGCGGCGAATGTTCTCGATGAATTTCGCGGCCGAAACGGAGGCTGAGGCAGATGCGTGAGTCGGTTGTTGCAGATGTCATCATCGTGGGTGCGGGGATACTGGGTGCCAGTCTGGCGTATCACCTTGTCGGCCGCGGCGTGCGTGACGTGGTGGTATTGGAATCGCGCAGCGTGGGTGGCGGGTCGACGTGCAAATCGGCGGCAATCGTGCGTATGCACTACACCAATCCGGCCACGGTGACGCTGGCGTTGCGTAGTCGCGAACTGTTTCTGGACTGGGCCGGTCAAATCGGTGCAAGTGATGCCCAGCAGGTTTACTGGCGGTGCGGCTGGTTCTTCTTGACGCCGGCCGATCAGCAGGAAAATGTGTTGGCGAATCTGGCGATGAACCGGCAACTGGGCGTTGACGCATCGTTGGTGGACCATGAGTTTCTTTGCCGGCAGGTACCGGGTATCGAAACAGACGGGTTGGGCCTGATCGTTCACGAGCCGGACAGCGGTTATGCCGATCCGGTGGGTGTGTGCCAGGGTTTGGCCCAGCGTGCGGCCGATGGTGGCGCGGTGATCCATGGCGGCGTGTCAGTCGATGCCCTGTTGACCGACGGCGATCGGGTCACCGGCGTGTGCGCCGGTGGCCAAACATACCAAGCGCCGATCACCGTGGTCGCCGCGGGAGCGTGGACGGGCAAGTTGACCGGTGACATCGGTCTTGACCTGGCAATGGACATCACGAGGGAACAGGAGTTGATTCTCGACCCGGTCGAGCCCGATTTTGCGCCGACGGTTGCAATCTCGAACATGGCCGATCGGTTTTACCTTCGGCCCAGGCCGCAGGGCGGGTTGCTGGTGGGACGGGGTTACCCCAAGCAATATGAACGGGTTGAACCGGACAACTACAAACTGGACCACGACGCGGATTTTGCGGATGACATCTTGACACGCCTGGTCCGGCGATTTCCCGGTTTGAAAGATTCAAAAGTCCGCAGCGGGGTGGTCGGGCTATACACGGTGACGGGAGATTGGCATCCGATTCTGGGCCCCGTCGCCTCACGCCCCGGTTTGTGGCTGGCGACCGGCGGCAGCGGTCATGCATTTAAAATCGGCCCGGCGATCGGGCAAATGCTGGCGGAATTGATCGTTGACGGCCGGTGCGATTGGATAGAGGCCGATCGATTTAACCTCGCTCGCTTTGAGACGGGCAGGATATTTGAATCCAGTTACGGGGCGAACCGCGCATGAAACTGTCATTACCGCAGTGGTTCGATTGGCTAGGTCACCGCGGCTTCGAGGTGTTCGGGGACCAGGGACCCGGACCCGAAAATGATTGAAAAATTGGTTGGTACCCCTTCGGGAGAACGTGTGTCGGCATCCATGTAGTTGACGCTGAAGGCGCGGCGGGGTGTGTCCGTCTTGTTGATGCCCGAACTGTGAAGCATGAGGTTATGCAACAGGGCCACTTCACCGGCCTTGAGTTCAAGGTGATGCACTTGCTCTTGGGAGCAGTGCTTGGCGACAAGGTCCTCGTCGAGCAGGAAACCTGCGCCGTGTTCGGGGTTGATCATGCCACGCTTGTGGCTGCCGGGAATGATTTGGACACAGCCATTGTCTCTGGTCGCTGTGTCGAGCGCGGTGTAAACGGTCAGCAACGGCGGGGTGGCGAACGTTTTGGACCAGAGGTCCTGATGCCAGACCAGTTGTGTGCCGCGTTGGGCCGGTTTGTTCATGAACATGGCGCGGTTGCAGGAAATGACGGTCTCTGGTCCGTAGACGTGGGCGCAAACATCTTCAAATAGCGGATTCTGCATGTAGCGAAGAAACAACGGGTCGAATTCAAGATCCTGGATCTTGCGGTAGTTCAGGTGGCTGCCCTTATGCCCTTGGGTTTGTTCGTTGAATTCGTGGTATTTACCGTTGTCGCTGTCCACCTGCATGAGCATCTTGTCATAATTGACTTTCGCGGTACCGAGCATGATCTGATCGATACGACGACACAGGGCTTCATGTTGCCCATCGCTGGCGACCTTGCCGAGTACAACATAGCCATACTCGTCGTAAAATTGCCATTGCTTTTCAGTGACAAGTTGGGTCATGATGTGTTTGCTCACGTATGTGACTATTAGTCCGCAGGGTAATTCTATAGCCTTAACTTTGGCTTCGTCAATGAAAGGTTCTACGAGGTGAGGATCGTCATTGTCGGCTGGGGACGATAAGATAGGGAAAAATTACAAGATGCTTTCTATTATGGCAATTCGAATATTCAAAGGCGGTGTGACAGGATCCTGGCCTTGCAGATCGGGGAGGCGTAAGCCAGCGGCCATTGCCCTGTTGGGCTGTTGGCTGGTGTGGTTGATGATCGGGGGTTGGACGTCAAGGGTACTTGCTGAAGAAGAAGACTATGACGGCTGGAAGGCGGCGATTGCCAACAAGGGCATGCCGGCGAGCAACGGTGATACTGATTCGCCGATGTATTACGACCCGTTCTGGGAATCATATTCGTTCGTGAAGGTGTTTGATCCCAAGCTCAAGCAACTGTGGTTGCGATCGCTGGATCGGCCTGATGTGGAAACCAAACGTCGTGCCGCAGACGCAATCGGTCGGGCCCACTTGAAGGGCATGGAGAACCTGGCCGATACGGCCGGCGCGTTGAGTGGCCTGCTGAGCGATCCGCACCTGATCGTGCGGATCAGTGCGGCAAGGGCGCTGGTTCGTCTCGATGACAAGCCCAGCGCCGCCAAGCTTCTCGAAAGCAACAGGCTGGATGGTGCCGAGATGATTCTGCTAACAGACTCGGTGCTGGCTAGGTGGGATCATGTGCCGGCCCGCGAGGTATGGATGGCCCGGTTGGACAGCGAGCAGACGATGCGGCAGATTCGCATCTCGGCAATCCGTTCGCTGGCGACGGTCGGTCACGGGCCGGCAGTTGATGCCCTGGAGAAGTTGGCGTTCAACGATCAACTGGATCCGTCTCTGCGACTGGTGGCAGCGCGGGCACTGGGTGCGATTGTCCATGAAGGTTACGAGCAGCACGTCGAGCAGTTAGCTGACGGGCCGGTGCTCGACCGGCTGGTCGGCGCCACTCTGCTTTCTCATCACGGCGGATCCCGAACGGTCGAGTTGTTGCTGTCCATGGCGGTGGATCCGGAGCCGAGCGTGTCGGCGGTTGCGCTAAGGCGCTTGCTGCAGATCGATCCGCTGCTGATCAGGCCGATTGGCAACGGCCTTTTGCAGCATCGGGATGCCACGCTGCGGCGGTTGACGGCCGAGGCGGTGTTTGTGCAGCAGACGCCCGGTGCGATCAGGGCGCTGGCGCCGTTGTTGAATGATGACAATCCTAGTTTGCGCATTTACGTGCGTCGGCAGTTGATCATGCAGGACGGCATTACCGAGCTTAGGCCGGTGATCCGCGAGTTGGTGATGGGGGTGCTGGATCACGGAGATTGGCGGCAGTTGGCGGTCGATGAGTTGGAACAACGAAAGAAGAGCCAGTGGCGGGGCTTGGAACAGGCGTCGATGGTATTAGGCGCGGTGGACCACGAGCCAGCGGCGGGCCAGTTGCTGGACCTGTTGGAGTACCCACGGCTGGAGGTACGCCTGGCGGCGGCGGTGGCGCTTCGGCGGTTGCAGGTTCCCTCTGTTTTACCGCAGATGCTCGAGTACGCGGTGCGCATTACCGACTGGATTATGAACGCGCAAGCCATGGAGGCAAAGTTGCCGCACATTGGCTGGGGGATCGCGGAGCTATACGAGATTGACGAGCAGATCTCGCAGCTAATGCAGGCGTTTGGCCAGATGCGATATAAGCCGGCCGAGGGGTTGATGAGGGCCCATATTCCCAAGAAGACTTCGATGCCGCTGTGGGGTTCGAAAGCGAGGTCGGGTGCGATATGGGCGTTGGGGTACCTGTACGAGGGGACTGCTGACGAAGCCTTAGCTTCGCAACTAGCGGGGAGGTTGCAGGACATGTACTCCTTGCCGCCGGAGTACCCCCACGTGCGGCGAATGTCGGCGATCACTATTGGCCGGATGAAGGCGGCCAGCCAGTTGAGTGTGCTGCAACGTCATTTCGATATAGAGTTTGGCACTGCTGGCATGGGACCGGGGCTGGCTTGGGCGATCGAGCGTATCAGTGGTGAACAGAAAAAAGAGCACGGGGCCATAAGGGTGCACCAGACCAACTGGTTCCTGGCCCCCGGTAGCAGTTCAGATAATCCGTCGCTGTCGGAGCCGTAATGATTCGGCTAAGGAAGGCGGTGTAAGGCTGAAAAAGAATGGCAAGTCCGGGTGCCAATGGAGCGGATGGGACTCGAACCCACGACCCCAGCGTTGCAAACGCTGTGCTCTCCCAACTGAGCTACCGCCCCGACAGGGCGCATCATATGCGGTGATACCTGTCGGTTCCAGATCAACAATAGGTCATGATTTAATGGCGCAGTGAATTATGGCCATGACCCGTGTGGCGAGCAGGGGTACGACTGGCGGAGTACGCTGTTTCGGGCCAGTATGTTGCCTTGGCCTGTGTTTGCGAAGGGATAACGGAAGGATAAGATAAACCCCATGATCAAGCGCAGTGAAGTGGCAAAGGCCCAGCGGCGGGTGATCGAGTTCCTCGATGGCGCAGGCCTGGTGTTGACCGGCCAGGAAAAGGCGAACGTTGAAATTGCCGAGTTGGGGCTTGGTGAGTTCGAACGGACCGGCTTGTCGCTTTACACCTACGTGAACACGGATCGGTACTGTGCCAAGGAACTGGTGCTGTTTCCTCGGCAGACCTGCCCCGAGCACAAGCACCCGCCGGTGGACGGCGAACCGGGGAAGATGGAGACGTTTCGCTGCCGGTGGGGCAAGGTCTACCTATATGTAGAAGGTGAGGCAGCGGAGCAGCCCAAGGGCCAGGTTCCGGTCGGCAGTGAGGATTATTACACGGTGTTTCACGAGATCGAGCTTGGCCCCGGCGGTCAGTACACGATTCCCCCCGATACCTTGCACTGGTTCCAAGGCGGTGACGAGGGTGCGGTGGTGTCGGAGTTTTCCAGTCGCAGTCGCGACGAGTCGGACATTTTCACGGACCCGCGGATCAAGCGGGTACCCGAGATCGAGGAAGATTGAGTCTGGATCAGTTGCGCATTTCCTCGACGGGCCAACGGGGTAGTTTCGGGCACAAACTAAATTTTTTTGTTGGGGCCGTATGGGCCCTAGGCATCCCTGTATGCGCGTACGCGTTGTCGTAACGGGCCAAAGAACAATTTTTGTCACCCGGCAAAGCCGTTGGTTGAGGCGAGCTAGACGTTGAAGTATTTGGCCTCGGGGTGATGGGCAATGATGGCGCTGGTGGATTGCTCGGGGTCGATCTGCCAGTTTTCCGTGAGGGTGCAGCCGATGCGCTCCGGGCCTAGCAGGCCAAAGAGCTTTTGTTGATCACTCATGTCCGGGCAGGCGGGATAGCCGAAGCTGTAGCGGGAACCGCGGTAGCCTTGGGAGAAGAGTTTGCGGATGTCGGGGCTGTCGTCGTCGGCAAGGGCTAGTTCCTGGCGGATGTGTTTATGCCAGTATTCGGCCAAGGCTTCAGCGGCTTCGACGCCGAGGCCGTGAAGGTAGAGGTATTCGCTGTATTGGTCTGATTCGAACAATTGCCGGGTGCGGTGGCTGACTTCGCTGCCGATGGTGACGCAGGTCAGAGCGATGACATCCTTTTGTTTTGTCTGCGTGGAACGGAAGAAATCACTGATGCACAGGTGTTTCTTGCTTTGCTGGCGGGGGAAGGTAAATCGCTGCGTTTCCCGCTCATGGTCTTCGGGGTCGAACAGCACAAGATCGTTGCCGCTGCTCTGGCAGGGGTAGTAGCCATAGACGATCTTGGGCATGAGGATGTTTTCATCGCGGCACTGTGCCCGTAGGCGATCAAAGAGCGGTTCAACCTGGTTTTCCAGAAGGGCGGCGAAATCGTCGTCGCTGAGCTTTGCTTTCTTAAATTGCCACTGTCCCCGGAACAGGGCGGTCTTGTTGATGTAGGGATAAATATCGTCGGGGGTCACCGATTCGACAACGCGGTCACCCCAGAACGGCGGGGTGGGGATCGGAATATCTTGGGCAATGTTGGAGAGATGGACGGCGGGAACGCTATCTATGGCTTGCGGTTGATTGTCGATTTTGGGGCGTTTTTGGACGCGTTGATCGATTTCGCCGTCTAATTCGTTGGTCCGGTCTTCACCCATCAGGTTCATGATGCGCAGGGCCTCGAAAGCATCCTTGCCGTAGTAAACGGGGCCCCGGTAGATGCTGCGCAGATGTCCTTCGCAGTAGTTACGTGACAATGCGGCGCCGCCGAGCAGTACAGGTACATCGACGTTCTGCTCGTTGAGTTCGTGGAGGTTTTCCTCCATGACCGTGACGCTTTTGACCAGTAGCCCGGACAAGCCGATGGCGTCGACCTGGTGCTGCCGACATGCGGCCAAGATGTTGGCCAACGGCTGCTTGATGCCCAGGTTGTGGACCTGGTAACCGTTGTTGGTCAGGATGATGTCCACAAGATTTTTGCCGATGTCGTGGACGTCTCCCCTGACCGTGGCCAGGACAATCGAGCCACGTGCCCGGCCCTGCGTTTTATCCATGAACTGCTCGAGATGAGCAACGGCCAATTTCATCACCTCGGCCGACTGGAGGACGAAGGGCAACTGCATCTGGCCGGAGCCGAACAGGTCGCCGACGACTTTCATCCCGGCCAGCAGGTGATCGTTGATGATGGCCAGCGGTGAGTATTGCTTCCTCGCTTGCTCAAGGGTTTCGATGAAGTTCTGCTTTTCGCCGTCAATGATGTGCTTTTGCAGGCGCTCTTCCAGGGGCAGTTCCGTAAGTTGCTGACGGGTAGCGGTCTGGGCGTCGTCGTCGGTGAACAGGTCGATGAAGACCTGTAGCGGGTCAGTGGTCTCGGTGCCATCGGTTAGGGTGACGGGCGAGTCGGCCTTTCGGTCGCAAATAAGATTCAGCGCAGCCTGCCATTGCTGTACGGGGATTTTGGTTTCGGGCAGGATTTTGGAAACGTGGATGATCGCCGCGTGCAGGCCGGCGGCGACCAGTTCGTGAAGAAAGACGCTGTTGAGCACGGCTCGGGTTGCGGGTTTAAGGCCGAAGCTGACGTTGGACAGGCCGACCACGGTGTGGCTATCGGTGATGTGCTGGCTGATGCGGCGCACGCCTTCGATGGTTTCCAGGCCGCTGCGTCGGTCCTTGTCCATGCCGGTGCTGATCGGCAGCACCAGCGGATCGAACAGCAAGTCGCCAGGTGGCAGTTTGTATTTGTTGACCGCTAGGTCATACATACGCTGGGCGATGGCGAACTTGCGGTCTGCGGTGCGGGCCATGGCCTCCTGGGGGTCTTCGTCAATGGTGCCCATTACCAGTGCGGCGCCATATTTGTTGGCCAGTGCGCACATCGCAGCGAATTTTTCTTCGCCTTCCTCCAGGTTGGTTGAGTTGATGACGCATTTGCCGCCGGCGTGGCGTAGCCCGGCCTCGATGGTGGCCGACTGGGTGGAGTCGAGCATGAGCGGGATGTTCACTTGGCGGACGAGGCGGGTGACGAACTGGGCCATGTCCCGGGCGTTATCGCGGCCGGCGTAGTCCACGTTGATGTCGATGACATGTGATCCCTCACGCACCTGCTCACGGGCCAGGCTGATCATGGCATCCCAGTCCTCGGCTTCAAGCAGTTGCTTGAAGCTACGTGATCCGGAGGCATTGGTGCGCTCGCCGATGTTGAGGATGGTGGAGTCCTGGCGGAAGTCGGTGGTTGAATAGAGCGAGGTGCATGCGGACCGGGGCGTGGTTTTGTCGACCCGGTGCGGCGGGCGTTGTCCGACGGCCTCGACCAGCTTAGCAATATGGTGTGGGTCGGTACCGCAGCAACCACCGACGATATTGACCCCGTCGCGCTGAACGAACTTGACCATGGCCTCGGCGAACAGTTCAGGGCCCAGTGGATATTCTGTTTTTCCGTCAACGAGCTCGGGCAGCCCGGCGTTGGGCAGCACGCTGATGGACCGTGGCCAGTTACGGCCCAGCCAGTGCACGTGTTCGGCCATTTCCGCTGGCCCGGTTGCGCAGTTGAGGCCCAGGGACATGATCGGGTAGCGTGACAGGGTGGCGGCGGCGGCACTGATTTCGGTGCCCAGTAGCATGGTTCCGGTGGTTTCAATGGTCACCTGCACCATGATGGGCACGCCCCCGGAAGTGGATTGACCGTCGCAGTCCGGATTTTTGTTTTTTTCCTTGAGTGCGGCAAGGCAGGCATTGATGGCACATTTAGCTTGCAGCAGGTCTTGGATGGTTTCGATCAGCAGGACATCGACTCCGCCGTCGAGCAGTCCGCGGGCTTGCTCGTGATAGCTGTCAAACAAGTCGCCCCAGGTGGTGTTGTTGAGCGTGATGAGCTTGGTGCCTGGTCCCATGGAGCCTATCACGTACCGCGGTTTATCGGCAGTGGTGTATTTGTCGGCCGCGGCGCGGGCGATTTCGGCGGCGGTCTTGTTGATCGCGTATGTCTGGTCAACAAGATCAAACTCGGCCAGGACGAGCTTGTTGGCGCCAAAGGTGTTGGTTTCCACGGCGTCGCAGCCGGCGGCAAAGTATGATTCATGAATATCGCCGATGAGTTGCGGCCGGGTCTGGATAAGTATCTCAGGACAGTTTTCTCGTCCCAGGTAGTCGGACTCGATGCTCAGGTCGTGGCTGTGCACAGCTGTGCCCATGGCGCCGTCGAAGAAGAGCACACGCTGAGTTAGCTGTTTTAGCAGGGTACTCATGTTTACTTATAGGCGGTCGTGTTTTCGAGTTTGTACCGCCTGTGCTGGGGGCGGCCGGTCAAGTGTCCATAATATAAGTCTTGTGCGGGCAAATCCGGGCAGAACCTGTGCGCGTGGCCGATAGTAGTATCGGCATTGGCAGGCTAAGAGATTTGGACATGGCGACTATGGACTGGTGGCAGGCGTTAATATTGGGCGTGGTGGAGGGGTTGACCGAGTATCTGCCCGTCAGCTCGACGGGCCACTTGATATTGTTTGCGTGGCTGCTGGGGCTGGACGGTCCGCAGCAGGAGGGGGCATCGGCAACCAACACGTTTAACATCGTGATCCAACTCGGCGCGATTCTGGCGGTGCTGGGTCTTTATCGACGGCGCTTGGCCCAGATGGCAAGGGGCGTGGTGGGACATGATGCCCAGGGTTTGCGCCTGGCGGTGAACCTGATGGTGGCATTTTTGCCGGCGGCGTTGCTGGGCCCGCTGCTGGCCGATAGCATCGAGCGTTACTTGTTCAGACCGTGGCCGGTGGTGGCGGCATTGTTTGCCGGGGCATGGCTAATGTTGGCGGTGGCATACAGCCGCCGGCTCAATCACACAGAGCACAGCGGCCGAGACCTGGATCATGTGACCTGGAAGATTGCCCTGTTGATAGGGGTCGGCCAGTGCATTGCCATGTGGCCGGGTACCAGTAGGTCAATGATTACCATCGTGACAGCGCTGATACTGGGACTGCGTCCGCGTGCGGCGGCGGAGTTCAGTTTTCTGCTGGGCTTGATCACACTCTCGGCCGCGACCGGTTACAAGGTGGTCTACGGCGGACAGGAAATGCTGGAACAGATTTCGTTGGATAGCTTTTTGATCGGCCTTCTGGCGGCGACGGTCTCGGCGGCGGTGGCGATACGGTGGTTTGTCGCGTTCCTGATCCGTCACGGGATGGCGCCGTTTGGCTGGTATCGCATGGCCGTGGCGGTGGTGTTGGCAGTATGCATTTTTGGCAAATGGTTGACGATGCCCAACTAATACGTTGACTTGCGGTGGTGGGCTAGGGTTCCAGCAGGACTTTGATGACGTCGCTCTTGTTGGCGCTGCGCATGGCTTCGACGCCATCGGTAAGTTTAGCCCTGCGGCTAATGAGGCTCAGTACATCGATTTGGCCCTCAGCAAGGGCGGCCAAGGCTTCAGGAAACGGGCCGCAGCGACTGCCGATCAATGAAATTTCGTTGATGACCAGCGGGGCAAGGTCCTTGGGCCCATGGCCGGGCAGGCCGGGCGCGACGGTGGTTTTCATCACGATCGTGCCGCGGGGACGGACCATTTGCATGGCGGTGTTGATGCCGTCGGGCGATCCGGTACAGTCGATGACGATGTCCTGATCGGCGCGGAGCCCGACTTCTTTGAGCAACCGGTGCTTAACTCCCCATTTTTCACACATGGCCATCTTGGTCGGGTGTTTGCCGACAAGCCGGACGGTGGCATTGAGTTGAGTGGTAACCTGGGCGCACAGCAAACCCAGTCGCCCGTCGCCCAGGACAGTAATGTAGGGCCGACCTTCAATAGCCAACTGTCGCAGGATCTGGTATGCGGCGGCCAGCGGTTCGGTAAAAACGGCGTGGTCGTCATCGAGATTGTCGGGCACTTCGATCAGGTTTTGTACCGGCAGCGTGAAATATTCAGCGAAGCATCCGTCTCTGCGATCAATACCGAGCACATCGCGTTTTCGACAGTGTTCGCGCAGGCCGGCACGGCACATGTCACAACCGCCGCACACGCAATTAATGGTTCCGACAACGCGCTTGCCAACCCATTTGCGGCCCTTGGCGCTGCCGGCCTTTTCGACGATGCCGACGAACTCGTGGCCAAGCACGCCTTCAAACGACATGTAGCCCTTGGCCAGTTCCATGTCGGTGGCGCAGATGCCCATGCGCAGGGGTCGTATCAGCACGTCACCGGTGTCCGGCTTGGGTATCGGCTGATTGGCGACCAGTTGTGGGCCTTGGGCCCCGGCTTGTATGGCCAATGCGTGCAAGTGGCGTTTCCAAGAGGTTAGACCGGGTTATTTATCGGCCATGTGTGTGGCGGGCTTAACGATGCGGGGGTATCGACACATGTCCGTCAGGTTGCCGGTAATATGATGATGATGTCCACGCCGTCCAACAGCATGCGAGTGCTGGTGCTAGCCAATAAAGCCAAGGCACAGGTGGCCGAAGCCCTGGAGGCTTTGCGTCCGTGGTTGGCCGAGCATGTTCGGATCGTGGCCGAGCCGGATATCGGGTCGATCACCCGTGATGTGGCTATTGAACTACCGCAGGCGGATCTGGCCATGGTGCTGGGCGGCGACGGGACTCTGTTGGCCCAAGCGCGGTGGCTGGTCGATCTGGAGGTGCCGTTGCTGGGTGTGAATTTAGGCAAGGTCGGTTTTCTAGCCGAGTTTACCGTCGAGGATTTGCAGCGGCATTGGGATCTGGTCGCGGCGGGTAAGTGCCAGGTCAGCCGGCGGCTGATGATGGAGGTGTTGACCTTTGACAGTGAAGCGGCGGATTGTCGCGTCAATGAACTGGACATGGCCCACTGCAAGGACCAGTCGCTGGCGATGAACGACGCCGTGGTCGAGGCGGGCAACCCGTTTCGCATGATCGAACTGGAATTGGGCATCGACCCGGTCAACGCCAGCAGCAGTGCGACGCGTTTTGGCGGCGATGGAGTCATCATCTCGACACCATCAGGTTCGACGGCTTACAACTTGGCGGCGGGCGGGCCTATTGTCAGTCCGGGGCTTGACGCCCTGTGCATCACACCTAACTGTCCTCAGAGCCTGGCGTTTCGCCCGCTGGTGGTCAACGTCGACTGCGGGATCGCGGTGCGGATGATCACGGCCAACGTCGGTTCAACGTTGGTGATCGACGGTCAGGTGTCGGTGAAACTGGAAGCGAACGATCAGGTGTTTGTGCGCCGCTATCCACGGCGAGTTTCGCTGGTGAACAACCCGAGTCAGAACTATTGGAAG
>CAUZAW010000060.1:0-13035 GCA_963577735.1 Phycisphaerae bacterium
CTCTCGGCTTCGCAACTTAGTAGGCGGCGAGATGCGCGCTGCCCAGAAACTGCTGGTTTGCGCCCGCAGAGAAGCATTGCTGCGGCTGGTAGAACAAGCGCAGGACATAGGCGCTACCGAAGTGTGGAACGTGCGATTTGCCTTTAGCAATATAAACCAGATGAGGGGCAATCGCGGATCGATGCAGGTGGAAATGCTCGCCTATGGCACGGCGGTGGTGCGCCGACAAGGCTGATAAGCGGGGCCAAGCATGGCCATGATCCTCGTGTGGCGGTGGAGTGTATGTGTGGCGTTGCACGTGGGTTGTACGACATTGGCAGTGCAGGATGTGGCAAACATGTGGCCGCAAACGATGCGTGAACTGCACCCACCCCGCTTTGGTAGAGTACTACTGTGGGTCGTAACCGCGATTTTTGCCCACGCGGCATACAACGGTGCTGCGGTGATGGCGCAGTTGAGCGGTTGTGAGTTTTAAGGGGTTGTTTGCCAAGTTTAGATTGCGGTAGGATTCTACAAGGAAGTTCCAGCCATGGCCCAATCGCATCCTATCTTACATCCCCATCAGGTTGACCAGGCGTGCGCGGCTTTTCATCGCGACGGGTTTGCGGTGATAGGCGACGCGTTGACCGAGGAGCAACTGGCCTATGCGCGGCAGGGTACCGAGCGAGTGATGGGGCGAAACAGCGGCCCCGATGGCACCGGTGGCGGTCGCGGTGGGCGCAGATACACGTTCGGCAACCAGGCGGATCAGCCACAATGGCTGATCTTGATTGATTTGCCCACGACCCGGTCGCTGCTTGATGCCATATTCGGCGACAGTCAGTACGGCTATACCGTGGTGCGTGTCGGGGGCGACTATTCGCTGCCGGGCGCTGCCGATCAGGAATTACATGTTCACCAGGAGGCAGATTTTCGTCACTTGCCGCCGGGTGTGGCGCCGCTGGTGGTGGTCAGTTTTCCCATGGTGGACTTTACCAGCAAGACGGGTGCTACGCGGATCATTGCGGGCACGCAACGGACGATGGAGCCGCCACCTGCCCTGCAAGACGAACCGCAGTGGATGAAGGACTCTCACGTCTTTGCGCCAGCGGGTTCGGCGATCGTGTGGGACAGTCGCCTCTGGCACGCCGGTAGCGCCAACCGGTCCGATCAGAAGCGTGCGTACATGGCCGTTTATTATGCCCAGCACTGGTACCGACCGTATGACGAAGCGGATGAAAAGTGTTTGCCGAGGCAACTTTACGAGACCCTCTCGCCATGGGCGCAGCAGGTATGTCGGTACATGGTGAGGAATTAGGGTTGGGATTGGACAAACCTATGAGGAAAGTTGATTTGCTTTTGCGACACGGTCAAGTACTGACGATGGACGGCCAGCGGCGCATTTACGCCGATGCGGCGATTGCCATTCGTGATGGGCGCATCAAGGCGATCGGTCCGGACCGGCAAGTGGCCAGTGACATGGACGCCGAGTTGGTGCGCGATGTGGCCGGTGCGCTGGTACATCCTGGGTTTGTAGATGCTCACGTGCACCCGACGATGGATATCATGCGTGGTCTTGTACCCGAGAGTTTCGACGTCGATCGCATGTGGAGTGACATTGAAAAGCCGTTTTTGGCTGGCAAGACATTGGAAGAAGAATACTGCGCGTGTCTACTTTCAGCGATGGACATGGTGGCCAACGGTAGCACGCTGTTTGCTGATACCGGAGGTTGCATTGATCTCGATGCTTGTGTACGGGCTATTAACAAAGTGGGGATGCGTGGTCTGCCGGGATATTCGCTGCGCGATGTGCACATGGGGTTGGATTGCCATTACACACCTACGGACCAATGCTTGGACAAACTGCGCGATCAGATGAGTCGCTATCCATTTCACAGTGACCTGCCGGTGCGTTGTGTCGTGGAACTGGGTGGGCAGGGCAAGGCAACCGATAGGCTTCTGGTTGAAGCCAAGGCGTTGGCAGACGAGCAAGACGTGCCCATGATCATGCATCAGTCGTGGGGCGAAGTTGAAGTGGCCGAGAGTATGCAAAAGCATGGCAAACGGCCTGTCGAGCACCTCGCGGACCTGGGCATCCTGGGTCCTAACCTGACGCTGGTGCACATGATACCGGTCGATGACCGCGAGATTGAGTTGGTTGCCCAGTCGGGTGCCTGTGTTGTGCACTGTCCTGCCGCGGCGGCCAAGCATGCGATGGGTGTATTTCGCATGGGTCGATTCCCGGAAATGCTTAAGGCTGGTATCACGGTCGCACTGGGTAGTGACGGCACCAATGGAAGGCATGACGTGCCCCGCATGGCATACCTGGCCGCGGTGATGTTCAAGGAAGTTCGTGCCCAACTGCCGATGATTACCGCTCACACCGCGTTGGAGATGGCGACCATTCACGGCGCCCGGGCGCTGGGTATGCAGGACGAAGTGGGTTCACTGGAGGTGGGCAAGCGAGCCGATATTGTCATCCACACCCTTGACCGCCCCGAGCCGCATCCGCGTTTCGATCCGGTGGAGAACCTGGTTTACTTTTCACTGTCGCGCACAGTGGACACGGTGATCGTGGGTGGGGAGATTATTTATGACCATGGGCAATTTACGCTCATCGATGCCGATCAAGCCTATGCGCGAATCGATGCATGTGGCGAAAGCGTCAAGAATCGTATTGGCACAAAGGTGCCTTCTCCCTGGCCGGTCATCGAGTAATGTATTGCCGTGTTAATATCGTTCGCTAGGTTCATAACCGGAGGGTTCGAGCACAACGATTGTAGGTCTTTCATGGGACAATCGCGGCAGGGGAAACGTGGCCGTGTGGTGACGCAGATGAACAACTGGGTCACTAGAGCGTAAGCGCAGGAACGCATCAACTTTGGTCATGCCTGCCGACAGTGGTGGTTGGTTGTAGTGCATGGGCAGGATCCATGTGGGGTTTAGAAACTCGATCATGGGTTCCAGCTCTTCAAGGCCCAGCGTCAGATGCTCGCCGACCAGTGCCAGCAGCACATCGCAATGGCCGGCAAACGGCGATAACTCATCGGGTCCGATGCCGTAGCCCAGATCGCCCATGTGCAGGAACCACAGGCCGTCGGCTTTGAAGGCGTATAGGGCGTTGTCGTCCGGGCCTTCCGGATGGTGCGGTGCTTCGGCGGCCTGCACGGCGTACATCGGTTCGCCGTTGATCTTCGGGGAGATCTTGCCCTGGGCGACATCGAGGGCATTGATGACGTTGGGATTGCCGTTCACCGCTTTGACGTAAGAGTGGGCCTTGTCGGTCAGCGAACTGACCAGCAAGGTGTCGGCCTTGATGCGAAAGTCAAAGACATCCACATCGGGTACCCCACAGGCATCGGCGACCACCTGCGGTTCGTACGGATCCATGGCTATGTCCGGCCCGTCATCCTGTGTCATCAGCCAGCCGGCCAGTCCCACCCATTGCATTTGAAGAGCCATGATTCATTTCCCCTATTCTTGGCCCCTAAGAGCCTGGATCAACTTGTAGGATAATAATTGGTATTTTAACCATTTGAGAGCCATACCACACTAGGGTGGTATGGTGACGTATTGAGCATAATTTTGAATCGAGATACAGGGAGCCCGTATGACTTACTCGCTTTCCGCTTGCGCAGATACCGTGTTTTGCCAGTTGCCTTTTGTAGAACGCGCCAAGCGTATCGCGGCCGGCGGTTTTCAAGTCGAGTTCTGGGCATGGCACGACCGCGACATCGATGCTTTGGCGCGTGACCCGCAAATCACCGTCAGCACCATGATCGGCAACATCGTCTACCGTAAGGGCGGCTGCATGGTCCATCCCGACGGCGTTGATGCCTGGATTGCCGGCGTACGCGAATGCCTGCCGATTGCCGAGGAGCTCGGTGTTGACCAGTTAATCCTCATCGCCGGATCGTTGGATGACAATGGGCACGGCAACCACCTGGTCGCCGAGAATCCGGAGACTAAATGGGGCACGGCTTACCAGGCCCTTTGTGAGGTTGCGCAGATCGCCGAAAAGTACAAGCTCACTTACAACCTCGAGCCATTGAATCTTCAGGATCATCCGGGTTACTCGCTGAGCTGTTTTGAAGATGCGGTGCGCCTAGTTGAACAAGTAGGTAGCCGAAGAATCCGGATTCTCCTGGACATCTATCATACGCAGATGCAGGAAGGTGATGTTCCTGGAAAAATTCGCCAACATCCGGATATGATCGGTTACGTGCACGTGGCGGATGTTCCCGGTCGCCATGAACCGGGTACCGGCCAAATTGATTACGGACCAATAGTCGCGGCATTGAGTGATATCGGTTACGGCGGCATGGTTGGATTGGAGGCGTTCCCTGCGGTCAGCGACGAAGCAGCTCTTGACGCATTCCGCAATCTTTTTTCCGGTTTGCCTGCCTGATCAAGTAGGTGTCCACCCCCAACAGTTTGCCTGTACCGACCAAGTGGTTACCAACGGTATGCCATCGAGCTGAACGGGTGTCTTTACCCGTTGATGCGTAGTCGATACCAGCGGATGTTGTGGATGCCATCTTCGAAGCACCAGAATGCGACGTAGACGAGGTTGTCCGGCAGCAAGGTCAGGTTGGGAAATCCCAGCTTCAGATCGCCCAGTTCCTGTTCGTTGGAACCTTGGCCGGACATGCCCGAGGCGGCTCCCTGCCAGACGGGGGTCTGTTCAATATTGATCCAATCGTCGCCGTCGATTTGCGCGAGGTTGGCCCACAGGCCGGGCTGATCATCACGGCGATAGACGCAGAGAATGCGCCCGTCTTTGAGGACGATCAACTTGGTCGTCTGGCCACGCATGCCGTTGAGGCGGGGCGTGGAAAAGGTTTTTCCATCAGTGCTGATGACATAAGGCGTCGGCTCACTCTTGCCGGTTTCATTATTAAGCGCCCAGGCCACGGCCAGCAGCCGCCCGTCGTGCATCTGTACCACCGAGTTTTCAAAACTGATCACCCTCCGGCCCCATTGGTTGATGATGTCTATATGGCTGGGCCATGTCTTGCCCTTGTCAGTGGACACCAGCGCAAATGCCTTGAAATCATTGGGTGCTTCGCCGTCCCAGCCCTTCCAGTTGGCCATAGGCGCCAGCCAGCGGCCATCTTGGAGTTCGACAATGCAGTGGCATAACTCCCACGCCGGTCCGACAAGGGGCATGTCGATGATTTCAGCTGGCGACCAGGTTTGGCCACGGTCTTTGCTTCTCGTGATGAACATGTCATTGGGCAATCGCCCAAATGTCTTGGGATTTGAATTGCCAAGACCGGGCTTGCGGTAATTAAGGCTTCCCAGGCCGACCAGCGAATTATCACTCATGCGGCTGATGCGAATGCAGTGGGAGGTTAATCCTTCCACCCAGTCTTCCAGTATCCGTACCGGCGGCGACCAGGTGCGGCCGTTATCAGTTGAGCGGGAAAAATAAGAACGATAGTCATCGCTGGAAACCGCCTGTCCAAGGTCGAACGAGCAGACCATCTGCCCGTCGTCGAAATAGTCAACGGACGGATGCCAAGCATGAACAGCCTGCAAATGGGGCTTGGGGTTGCGGTAAATCAGTCCGGTTTCCAGCACTTCGATTGTCTGCATGTTCTATCCCCTGCATCGTGGCGATTGGGCGGATCATACCGCAAAGCCATTGGCGTAAAAAGCAGATGCAAGTCGTCATTTGACGCGACCTCTGGTTCGGCGAACAATGTTACCAGTGCTAGCCGATTGCCGATAAAGGTGAACCGATTATTATGCCCATTGCCGACGAAGACATCATGATGGTGGACCTGCCTCCGTTGACTGCCGCCGAGGCCGGATTTTTGCCTGAGGTGTTCAAGGGTCTGGGTACCACGTTCAAGCACCTGGCCGGCTCTATCGCCCGGGGCAAGCGCAACAAGACGTTGTGTTATCCGGAGGAGCGTCGCGAGGATCAGGACATCGAGCAGGGTGGTCAACCACAGGGTAATTATCGCGGCGTTCATCGGCTTAACCGTGACGAAGAGGGGCGAGTCAAGTGTGTAGCCTGCTTCATGTGCGCCACAGCCTGCCCAGCTGATTGCATACACATCGAGGGGGAGGAATCCCCGTGGGACGACCGGGAAAAATATCCTCGCAAATTTGATCTAGACGAATTACGGTGTATCTACTGTGGCATGTGTGAAGAAGCGTGCCCCGTCGACGCCATTGAATTAACCCCTGTCTACGATATCATTGGCCTGACTCGTCAGGAAATGATCTTCGACAAGGCTAAACTCCTGTCCGTTTACGATCAGACGGTCGACAACAAGCCGATGTGACGGTCGCGCTGTCCTTTCTGGTTCCCGTGGACAACCTAGACTTACTTGCGAAGTTGAGGTGTCGTTCTCGGCTCTTTGAGTTGAAACACAAACCACGCAAGTGCCGCAATACTGATGATCAGACAGGCCCATTGCAGCGCCGCGATGCTGTAATACTCAACCAGCAACCCCGCAAAGATAGGTATCAGGAGCAAGCTCGGCAGCATAGCCAGGTTGCCCACGGTAATGTGTACCTTGCGATTATCGTGCGGGCAGGTTTCGCACAAGAGGTTGTAGTGCGATACGGAGTTGGCGCCTTGGCAAATGCCCAAGATGGCGTATACCGCCAGGCAGCTCCATGGGCCGGCGGTCGTTACCAGCAGCAGCAGCGTGAAGATTTGCATTAACGAACCGAGAACAATGCCTAAACGATGGCCCCACCGGTCTCCTATCCATCCGATTGCGACCAACGCTAAACTCGCCATGATCCATTGCCCGGCGCTGAACTGGATGATTCTCGCCTCTTCCAGTTCGCCACCATGGGCCGATAGGTAGTAGATAATAATAAACGGCATCATGCTAAGGCCCAGCGTGGCCAGCATCCGGCCGATGAGAAAGTTGCGGAAGTTACGAGAGCGAAGGCTGTAAGCGAACAGCGAAAGCATCTGGGTGAAATCCGTTTTAATGACCACCTCATCGGCATGTTGGGCTGGATCGCGGGCTGCTAGGAATATCGTATTGGCCACGAACAGCAGCACGCCGGATGCTAGGTACAGAATTGCAAAACCGGTATTTCCCGGGTTGGCCAGAAGCACAGCGCCCCCGATCACCGCGCCCCCGGCTTGGGTCAGGTTCAAAGAACCGAACACGATGCCGAAGACACGCCCCCGAATGTTTTTCTCAAACAAGTGCGCCAACCAGTCCATCCACACCGCCGCTGGCATTCCACCGGCCAGCGAAAATAAAAGGAAACCGCAAATAAGCCCCCAGCGAGTGAACGCTGGACCTATTTGCGGCGACCAGTACACCAGGGCGGACATCGCTATGAGTGGTGGAGTAAGCATCGTCAGGGACCACAGCACAAGATTCACTTTCCGTCGCCGGTTGGATCGAAAGAGATAGACCCCCAGCATCTGGGGCAATATCGAGGCTCCTTGTTGAATGGCCATGAGCGAACCTATCATCCAAGGCCGTGCGCCGTTTTCGTGCAGCAGCACCGCCAGCACTGTCATGGGTGCCACCATGCCATAAGACAAGCCAGACAGCCCTTCGCCGCTGGCAAAGGTGATGATGTTGCGGTGTAGATGCGCGGCCATGGGCTACCTTACACTTTGTCTACATTACCCCGAAGCAGTGATGAATTGTATCCACCACGGTCCTTGGCCGACCGGGTAAATGTCCAAAGGTTCCATGTCACCGCTGTCGCGATCGACTCGATAACACGCCAGTTGGTTGGAGTGTTGCCCTGCCGAGTAGAGGAACTGTCCGGTAGGGTCCAGTTCGAACATGCGTGGGGTTTGTTCCGTTGGCTGTTGGCCCAGCAAAGTCAACTCACCGCTGGTCTCCTGCACCGAGAAGCGTGCGATGCTGTTGTGGCCGCGGTTCGACGCAAATAAGAATCGTCCGTCAGGTGTGATCTTAATTTCTGCCCCCGTATTTTCCTCAACGTCAGACAGGAGCATGGAGAGCGTTTGTATGCCGGCCAGCGTGCCAGATTCGCGGTCCAGTTTGTAGCCGCTGACGGTACTACTGTTTTCATTGACGGTGTATAAGACGTCCAGTTGCGGGTGAAAGCACATGTGCCGGGGTCCCTCCGGAGTAGGCGGGGCATAGCAACGCGGGGTGCTGCCCGACAGTTTTCCAGTGGCCTGATCGAACTGAAACTGGGCAATCATGTTTGCCGGGTTGGTGTGCGGCACGAACGCGAAACTGTTGGAGATATCGGTACGTATGCTGTGTGCGTGTTCAGCTGTCACGATGCGGTCAACCGGTTTGGCGCTGATAGATCCGGTGCTGTCAATCGCGTGTACGGTAACAATGCCAGCGCCGTAGTAGGACGACAGCAGATAGCGGTCCGTGCGATCAGTGCTGATATAACAGGCGTCTGATTCAAGTGGGACGCCGGCGATGGCTTCTAGAAGCCCACTTTTTCGATCGATGCGGAAACTAGCCAACTGTGATCTATCACGCATGGAGACAAACAGTATTTGCTCGCGTGCATCTACGGCTACCGGTCCAGCAGGGCTGGCCAGTTTCAGGTCATCGCGGCGTTGCAACTTACCTGTTGCGCTATCCATCATGAACCGCGTGAACGTGCTTTGTGACTGGTTGCTGATGTAAACGTGATAATTAATAGTTATTTTCTCAAGCCAAGAGCCGGGCAGTTTGAGGTGGGGTTACAAAGCGGTTCAAGATAACGTATAACACTATTTTTGTCCTCCCCAGACGCCCCGCGAAGTTCTGGGAAATAGAGGGAAATCAATTGTTGGGTTAACAGGAGACTACCATGAGCCATTACGACGACATACGTAACAGAATTTGTCGCCAGATGATTCCACTGCCCATCCTATTCTGCGAAGATTACTCGATCGATCATGAAGGGTTGGCCAAGTTTGTTGCTTGGCAGATGGAAAATGGGTCGAAGAATTTCTGCCTCACGTTCACATATAGCCAACTTGATTTTGTCACGCCCCAGGAGATTGTGGAATTGGCCACGAAGCTGATGGAAGTGATTTGTGATGATGCCGTGTTCATTGCATGTACTGGTGGCGGTTCGGTGCAGATGGCGATCGACACGGTTAGGGGTTTTGAAAGGGCTGGAGCCCAAGCGGCGTTCGTGCATATGCCCGAGCATTGCCTGCAAAACGCCAATCAATGCGGTGAGATTTATGTCAGGTACATCAGCGAGGTGGCAAGGCAGACGACCATTCCCCTGCTGGCCGTGGCTCTGGGCGTACCCGGTACTGTAGCCCAACCAGCTTTGACACCTCAACTTTATGAAGAGCTTTGCAATATTGAGCAGTTCATCGGCATCAAGGACGATATTTACGTCTTGGACAACCGGTTGGCGCTGACAAGAAAGTTTGGGGGCCGCATGGGCATCACTGGTGGTGGGATGTTCAGCCAGTACATACATTTCCACCACTGGCCTGATCAGGGTGAATTTTCCGGTATGCACAATCCCAAACGCGGCTTGCGCATGTATGAATTATTGGATGACAACGATTACCTTGCCGTGCTGAAAATGATGGAGGAAGATTCTCTGAACGCGCCTGTCTACCCGCCGGGGTGTCACTGGATGGCTCGCAACAACGTCGTATATTATGGCATGGGTTTCGCTGAAAGCTATCAGATGCGTCCGCCTCTGGTTTCAGCGACGCCACAGCAGGCGCAAGCCATTATTGATGATATGCACACAAAACCATTGGCCTTTGAGCGAGTAACGAGATCATGAATTTGCAATTGCAAAACAAAGTAGTGATCGTGACAGGAGCGGGGTCGGGTCTTGGCCAGGCATCGGCGATGGCGATGGCAGAACAAGGGGGAAAAGTCGTCGTCGCCGATATAGATCAAGCTAGTGGTGAACAGACTGCGGTCATGATCAAGCAAGATGGCGGCGAAGCCACCTTTATCAAAACAGATATCGCCCAGTCCGTCCAAGTGCAGGCCATGGTTGACCATGCAGTGCAAACCTACGGCCGACTCGACTGCGCCTATAACAATGCCGGCGTGGACAACCTGCACGCGCCGATTGGCGAGTTTGAGGTGCCAGAGTGGGACCGCGTACTCGCTGTCAACCTCCGGGGCACGATGCTTTGCATGCGTTACGAGATTCCCGTGATGCTCGCCAACGGCGGCGGTTCGATTGTGAACTGCTCTTCTGTGGCCGGGCTGATCGGAACCCCCGTGTCGCCGGCGTATACCACCAGCAAGCATGCCGTTATTGGTTTGACCCGTTCGGCTGCGGTGGACTATGCCAAGAAGAACATTCGTGTCAATGCCATATGCCCCGGTGTCATTAACACGCCTCATTGTACGGCTTACCTCAAGGAGCGACCAGATGCCGCTGCGCAAGTGAAGTCCCAATGCACGATGGGGCGAATGGGTGAGCCTCATGAGATCGCCGCAGCTGTGGTTTGGTTATGCTCCGATGCGGCGTCGTATGTCAACGGCGCATCGCTGGCTATCGATGGCGGTTGGACGGCAGGAACGGCAGGGGCCGAAGAGTAGCTCTCGTAATTGCTTGAAAGAGAAGGTAACACTCATGAAAACCAGTATCCACAGCGGGATATTCCACGGCGATCCTTTAACGAAAGTCATCCCCGGTTTGGCGAAAATTGGTTATGACGCTATTGAACTCAATGCGGAGTTAGCTGATTGGACCAAGCCACATGTCTCGGGTGAAATGGACCGCAAGGCCCTTGCGGATATACGCCTGCTCGCCCAAGACAACGGCATGGGTATCTCGTCAATTAGCGCTCATCGGTCGATGGTATTCGCCGACAGTGCTGCACGTCAGGCCAGTGTAGATTATATAAAAGGTTGCATTGACGCCGCACAGCAGGTGGGCACCGATATCGTTCATATTCTTTCTGGACCGTATGCCGAAGGCGTGTCCAAGGACCAATCATGGCAGTGGATACTCGACAGCGTTCGCCAGTGTGCCCAGCATGCGGACGATCGCCATGTCACTATTGCTATGGAAGCGGTCGGCTTCGCGGTTGTGGCTAACATGAAGGATTTGCAGCGGTTTTTAGAAGATCTGGATCAGTACAACATCTGCATTAACCTGGACATGGCACATCTGCCCGTGGCAGGCGAGGATCCTCCGCAGTGGATAAGAACCTTAGGCCAACGTGTCGTGCACACCCACATGAAGGATGCTCGCATTTATGATGACGTGGAGGAACGCGTTTCAGTCTTCGGTGTAGAACTGGATTTCGAGTGCCCTCCCCTCGGGCAGGGCATCATTGATTGGCCTCCCATCATCAAAGCCCTGCAGGAAATTGGGTACGACGGATACCTCTCCGTCGAGCATTCCGCCCACGTCTTCGGATACAACGAGGAACCATGGGATCGTTATGAAGTGGCTGGCCAGTGCCATAAGTTCCTCATGGATTTACTCGCTGAGACGGGTGCCAGCTGAATCTTCACGGCTTCGAATATCTATACGTGGGCACAAATATGAAATTCGACCAATTGTGTGTCAACACGATGTGCTACACCTCCTTCGATCTCGATCAGGCCCTTGCCGGGATCGCCCAGACGGGTGTAAAGAGCGTTGAGTTATGTGCCTCCCTGGGATATTGCGATCACGCCGCGCCTGAAAAGCTGGGTTCCGATGCCGATGGCCAACTTGCCCGCACCCTTGAAAAACACGGATTGCAAGCTCTCAGCTTGAGTGCCCATGCAGATATTACAACCCAGCCAGGGCTCGATGCTTTCAATACCCGCCTGCAACTTACCGCTGACCTTGGGATCCAAGTCATCATCACCTCTGTGCCTGACACGGGTTCGCCTCCAGATTTTGGAAAGCAATACAGCCACACCATCTACGGCTTGGCTGATTGCGCAGCGGACTTGGGCATAACCCTCTGCCTTGAATCATGGGGCCTGGGCATGCACACCGCCCGGTCCGCCGTCGAATTTATCCAATCCCTGGGCCACTCTAATCTGCTGATCAACTACGATCCGGCAGCCCGCATTTACCACGGCAGCGCCTTACCTGGTAAGGATGAGATTACAATCATGGCCGGGCACTTAGGACATGTTCATTTAAATAACAAGATTTCGCTGCGGAGACAGGCGTGGGATTTCTGCCCCGTACCTGATGGTCTTGTCGATTGGTATCCCCTGCTCGCTGAACTGGACCTCGCAGATTTTGCCGGCCCGACCTCTATCGAGATAGGTTGGCCCCAGGCGCCCGAATCAATCAATCTGGTCAATGACGCAGTGCGTCGATCTTGCGAATACGTGCTCGGATACTTTGGTGGTCATTAAATTACAGCGAGACGACTAGCACAACAGGCCATTCGATTTCAAGTCACCTTTGCGAGAATACCTGTGCCTTGCCTGCTCGAATCAAGAAGTCAAAAGGCATTTTTGCCTATCAACGGGCTTTGTGGAGATTTTATTTTCTTCCTGCTTAGCCACCGTACGAATACCCGGGTACTCCGCGGACGCCTGGGTCAACCTTGATCAGTGATCCGGCCAGCGGTTGTTCTTCGAGTTGTTTTTCATCGAGTTCGAAGGTTGCCGAGGTCACGTACAATTCGTCCATCTGTTCCCCCCCAAAGGCGCACGATGTCGTCCTGTAAACTGGTAGCCGAAGATAGCGCAGCAGTTTGCCCGTGTTCGGGTCGTACCGCTTGATGCCCCAACCCTCCCAGATGGCGATCCATAACATCCCCTGTTCGTCGATCGACATGCCGTCGAAGTGGCCGACGGCGCCGTCGTGTTTGATGACCACGCGTTCGTTACTGATCTGGCCGGTATCGATGTCGTAGTCGTAAGCCCGTACGTTGTCCAGGCCCGTGTCGATGAAATACATCGTTTTGTGGTCAAGAGACCATGTGATGCCATTGGAAACGGCCACGGGGCTGATCTTTTTAGTTACCGAACCATCCGTGTCCAGGCAGTAAAGAGCGCCCTTGCCCGGGTTGCAGAAATAATCCATGGTCCCGGCCCAGAACCGCCCGGCAGGGTCGCACTTGCCCTCGTTGAACCGATTGCCCGGTACGTCCCGTTCCGGGTCGGCGATGGGCGTGATTTTTTCCGTTTC
>CAUZAW010000061.1:0-12969 GCA_963577735.1 Phycisphaerae bacterium
GCGTCCTGCATCAACTGCTCAATCTCATCATCACGCTCACCGATGCCGACCATGATCCCGGTCTTGGTCTTCAATCCCGCCACCTTGCTGCGCCGCAATAATTCTATTGAACGATGGTAACGACCCTGCGGACGCACAGCCGGGTACATCCGCGGCACCGTTTCCAGATTGTGATTCAAGATATTTGGCCGACAATCAAGCACCTTTTGCAACGCGCCCCAATCACCGCAAAAATCGGGAACCAGCACCTCGATACTCGTGCTTGGCGACGCCTCCCGCATCCGCTGGATTGTTTGCGCCCAAATGGCTGCCCCGCCGTCAATCAGTTCATCACGATTAACCGATGTGATCACAATGTGGCGAAGATTCATAAGTCGCACCGATTCAGCCACGCGGCGAGGTTCATCCGTGTCCAATTGCTGCGGACGGCCGGTCTGGATATGGCAGAATCCGCACGACCGCGTGCACACGTCGCCGAGAATCATAATGGTGGCTGTTCCCCGCCCCCAGCATTCACCCATGTTCGGGCACTTAGCTGACTCACACACCGTATGCAGGTTGTGCTCATCGATGATTGATCGCAGGCGATGATATGCCTTGCCCCCCGGTAGCCGCACCCGCAGCCACGGTGGCTTGGCACGCCGCGCATAATCACGGCCAACGTTATTGAGAATGCGATCAGTCAGCGAAAACATGCGACAAGTGTATGCTCAGGTGTGTTTTCCCGCTACGATGGATGACATGATCAAGTGTATCACATTGCTTATCTGCCTCGCTGCCGCGTTGACCGGCTGTACCCCGCGGGCCAGCCAAGGCAGCTTCGATTCGCCTGACCCGGCAGCCAAGCTCTACGCCATCCATCGCGCCGGCACCTACCAAGACACCGCCGCCGTCAAGGATCTGGTCGAACAACTCAGTAGCGATGACCTGGCCGTGCGTATGATAGCTATCAATGCCCTAGACAGAATCATCGGGCATCGGCTTGGCTATAATCCTTATGCACCCTTGATTGAACGGCAGACAGCTGTTGACCGATGGGTCCAGTTTGCCCGTCGCGGGTACGTCAGCAGCGAACGGCTTTAATCACCCGCACAAATGCATCTCATGAGCGACCGACCCGATATTGAGATTCGTATGGTCAGCCAGCCCCGTTATGTTTGCGCCGTACGGCGGGCGATCGAGGCTCTGGCTGACTCGCAAGGTATGAGCAAACAGGACGCGGCCGACCTAGCCTTGGCCATTTCCGAAGCCATGACCAATGTCATCAAGCACGGCTACGACGGCCAAATTGATCGGCCTATCAACATCCAAGTCTCTCCGATAAATCCAAACGGTCGCAAGGGCCTGAAAATCGTCATCGAGGACGAATGTGAACAAGTCGACCTGAGCCAAATCCAGAGCCGGCCCCTAGATGAGGTCCGGCCCGGTGGCTTGGGTATCCACCTGATTGAGCGCATAATGGATCAAGTGCAGTACGCCCACCGCCAGTCCGGGCAGGGAATGCGGCTGACAATGTGCAAATTCATAGACGCACAAAAGACGGTATCCGAACGATAATGCAAGGAAGTAGCCTCATGGCCGATCAAGACACAATCATCTCAGATCACCAGACCATCGAAGACGGGGTTGTCGTCAAAGTTGAAGGGGAAATCGACCTCATTCGATCCCCGCAACTGCGAAAGGAGCTGATAGAACTGCTCAACGCTGACCTCGACCGGATGGTGATCGACCTGTCGCACGTGACATTCATGGATAGCTCCGGCGTCGCGACACTGGTCGAAGCACTTCAAATCCAACGGCGCAACAACAAGAAATTGATCCTCTGCGGCCTACAGCAAAAAGTGAAAAGCATCTTCGAAATCTCCCGGCTCGACATGGTCTTTATCATCACGGAGGATACGGCCTCTGCAGCACAGGCCTGAGCCGACCACTAGCCAGAGAACTTCCCTTGACGGCATCCCCCCCAACCGATCAGAACAAGCAAGGCGAATCGAGGCCACCAACCGGCCCATCTGTGCATATTCAACGCGGGCTGGAATCCTTGGGAGTCCCGGTCGTGCTCAACCTGATTTATTTCGGCGGCGTGTGCCGACTGATTGGCCAAACCGGACTATGGATATGGCGAAGCCTGGTCCTGCGACAGGTCCGCTTCGGGCGTCGCGGCTTCTACGCCCAGTTGGTGCGTGTCGGCGCCCGGTCTACTGGGGTCATTGCCCTTGTCAGCAGTTGCATTGGCCTGATCCTTGCCCTGCAAATGGCTGCCCCGCTGGAGACCTACGGCGCCACCGACAGCGTCGCTACCATCGTGGCTATTGCCGTGGTCCGCGAGCTAGGCCCGCTGATCAGTGCCATCGTACTGACCGGCTTTGCCGGCGCGTCGATCGCCGCCGAGTTGGGCACCATGGTTGTCGGCGAAGAGATCGAAGCCCTGGAAGCTCATGCACTCAATCCCACCCGCTTCCTGGTCGTTCCCCGGCTGTTGGCCACCACCATCAGCCTCATCGTGCTCGCTGTATTCGGTATTTTTATCGCTATCGCCGGTGGTTACGTGATCGGTGTCCATGCGTTGGACATCCCCAGCCAAGTCTACTACTCCAACACGATCGAGGCTCTTGATCTGGGCGATTACCTGACCGGGCTGTGTAAAGCCGCGGTCTTCGGGGTAATCATGGGCGGGATCGCCTGCTACAACGGACTGGCCGTTTCCGGCGGAGCTGCCGGCGTTGGCCGAGCAACCACCAATACCGTCGTTCACTCGATCGTCTCCATCATTATCGCTGACCTGCTGTTCACCGCCATCTTCTACGGGCTTGGCTGGACCTGATTACCGGGCCTCTCACTGCACAAGCGTAACCAGCACCTTTGCCCGGCCTCGCAGCCACTTGTTGGCCGCTGTGGTATTCTGACAGGCCATGAGTGGATCATCTTCGACCCCACGAGTCACAATCTGGACCGATGCACCATACGCCGCAACAGTGCAACAGGTCCTCAAACACATGGACGCTGCGGTCTTCCCGGTTGGTGTCGGCGGCCCCCGTGTACCCGAGGTCGATCAGTTGGCCAAACAATTCAACTGCCCACGCGAAGATGATCTGCGTAAATTGCTTGTGGAAATGCCCGCCTCTTTCGTCGTGCTTGCCACGGTACGAGATGTTGAAGCTAAAGACTTGGCCTACGCAACCGCATCAGACACCGTCGTCTTGACATTTGAGCCCATTTGGGCTGATCTTGACCAGTTAGCGCAGTCCAACCGCACTGGCAAAGGCAAACACCAACCCATCAAAACCGGGTCAATCGTGCACCTTCCCCGTTTCGATCATTGCCTTGGCTGGGCCAGTGCTGCCGACCCTATGGCGGTCTTGGGTACGCCGCGGTTGGTGACTTTTTCCACCTACGGCGGCCCCAACTCGCCCAGTCTCTTTGCCCGCCTTTATGACGCCTGGCAAATTCTGCGTCAACTGGCACCGCTACCTGAAAGCGTGGACGCATCGTTGATTAGCCGCGACGAACATATCCCCGACAGCCTGCCGCAGATGACCGGCCATTTGGCCATCCATGCACGGCTGACAGATGGCGAACATACCGCTGCAGCCGTCATCGATGCCAGCGATCAAATTCCCGCCGAATCACGGCAGCTACGGCTTGTAGCTAACAAGGGCCAATTACATGTCAACGATGACAGCTACGCCCTGCACGATGAGCAAGGCCATTTGCTTGATACGCTAGCACCCCCGTCGCCCAGAGCGGAATATGCCCGGCTCATAGCCCAGCAATGGCTAAGGATCCTTGAGATGCCCCAGAAGCCAGATTCCAACCACGACAAGGCTGAAGATCGCGACCTGCTGGCCTGTTGCCTAGCTTGCCTGCTCAGCGCTCGCACCAGACAGCCTGAAAGCCCTCGCAAATTACTGGAACTGCACGCATTGACTTGAAATCCCACACCTTGACAGGACTCAGAACCAGCCTAAACTTGCATCGCTTTTCCGCCAAGGCCGACCGTGACGACTGCTCGAGTTGGGACCAACTCGCCAACGGCGCGGACAGAAACCTGTTCCCAAGGCCCGCGCATGAACAGGCTTGAGCCCGGCGATAAAGTGCGGCGCGTCCTACCTCCGCACCGATCGACTGACCCAAAGGGTCTAGGCCGCGGTCATTGACGGATGTCGCTTCGATCAGCAGCAGTGAATTGGCCCGTAGTGTAACGGTAGCACCCCAGTTTTTGGTACTGGTAGTCCTGGTTCAAATCCAGGCGGGCCAGTTGAAGTGGTTTGGTCCGTTTAAACGACTGAAAGAGTGTGACACGATCACCAACGCCCCACCCAATGCTAACGAACCGCCCGACGCGATCATCCTCGCCGCTGGCCAGGGCACACGCATGGGTAACGGCCTACCTAAGGTCCTGCTGGACGTTGCCGACCGTCCTGTACTCTGGTGGGTTGTCAACGCCTGCTACCAGGCCGGCGTATCCCGCTGCGTCATCGTCATCGGCCATCATGGTGAACTGGTACGACAGGCCATGGAACCGTTTGAAGATTGCCTGTTCGTCGAGCAGACCGAGCAGTTGGGTACCGGCCATGCAACGCAGATGGCCCAACCCTTGTTTGAGGATACATATCGCGAGGTATTTGTACTCGCCGGTGACGGGCCGCTGGTCCGGCCCCAAATACTGGATCGACTGCTGCAAATCCACCGTTCCACCTCAGCTGCCGCAACCCTCGCCACCGCAGTGATCAACGAACCGGAGGGCTATGGCCGCATTGTCCGCAATAGCGACGGATCATTCCAGGCCATCGTTGAGCAGAAAGACGCGTCCCCGCAGCAGCTTAAAATCCGTGAGGTCAACCCCAGCTACTACTGTTTTGCCAGCCACCTGCTATTCAACGCTCTCAGTCGCGTTGGCAACGACAACCGTCAGCGCGAATTTCTCCTTACCGACGTACCCGCTCTGCTCCAGGCTGATGGCTGCCTGGTCACCGTGGTCGATGCCGTCCCGGCTGACGACGTATTGAGCATCAACACACCCCAGCAACTGGAACAGGTCAACCACATTCTGCAACAACGTCAAAAGCCGCAGATGCCCAGCATGAGACGAAACACATGAGCCACAACGACCGTGATGAGTTGAAAATATTTTGTGGTCGCGCCAGCCGCGACCTGACCGAGAACATTTGCCGACACCTCGACCTACCCTTAGGTCAAGGCCATACCGAAATGTTCCCTGACGGCGAACTCTTTGTGAAAATCGAAGAAGACGTGCGCGGTCGGGACTGCTTTGTCATCCAGAGCACCTACCACCCAGTCAACGAACACCTCATGGAATTGTTGATCTATGTCGATTGCCTGCGTCGTGCCAGCGCCCGGCAGATCACCGCGGTGCTGCCTTACTTTGGCTATGCCCGCCAGGACCGCAAGGACGAGGGGCGGGTTCCCATCACCGCCAAGCTCGTGGCCAACTTGCTCACCACCGCCGGCGTCGACCGTGTCCTGGCCATGGACATGCACGCCGAGCAGATTCAGGGCTTTTTCGATATTCCCATGGATCACCTGCACGCCGCCCCCGTACTGGTCAAATACTTCAATAATATCCGTGAAAAGCTCGGCCCCCTTGCCATGGTCAGTCCCGACGTGGGTAACGTAAAAATGGCCAACAAGTACGCTCACCACCTCGGCGGCGAACTGGCCATCATCGACAAACGCCGCTCCAATGGTATAGAAGTCAAATCAGCCAACCTCATCGGCGACGTTAAAGACAGGACAGTGATCATGTTCGACGACATGATCACCACCGCCGGCACCATCTGCGAAGCGGCCAATCTGGTCATGGACCGTGGCGCACGCGACGTCCTGGCCGCCTGCACACACCCCGTTCTCGTCGGGTTGGCCATGGAGCGGCTCAATGAATCGCCTATCAACGAAGTCGTCGTGTGCGACACCATCCCCTGTGGACCGCGGTGCCAACCCATCGAATCCAAGCTCGTTGAACTGAGCATCGGCGAACTGCTCGGCGAAGCCATACACCGGATTCACCACAACCAGTCCGTTTCCAGCCTCTTTCGACAAAACGATGAGCATTAACCAAACACGCTCATTAATACAATAAAAGGTGACGCCATGGCAAAGCATGAACTCCCCAAAATCACTGCCGATCAACGTTCACAATTGGGCAGTCGTTACACTTCACGTCTACGCAATACCGGCAGGATCCCGGCCGTAATCTACGGACACAAGCAGGAACCGGTCCATATCTCCATGGACAGCCGTCAGGTCAATGACCTGCTGCACCGCAACACGCACGTGCTCGAGGTCACTTATGATTCCAAATCTGAGTCCTGCCTTATCAAGTCAGTCCAGTGGAATCACCTAGGCACTCAGGTCATGCATCTGGACCTGACCCGCATCGACCTGACCGAACGCGTCACCACCTCAGTCGAGTTACGGTTCATCGGCGAACCCACCGCCCTCAAGGAAGAGGGAGCGATCATGACCCGGCCATATAACAGCATTGAAGTGGAATGCCAGGCCATCAATATCCCCAATAGCATCACCGCCAATGTTGCCGAACTGGAAATAGGTAAGCCCCTGACGATCAGAGACTTAGAGATGCCCGAGGACGTCACCTACACACTCGAACCTGAAACGGTCATCGCATCGATCACAATCATGGCCGAAGAAGAGGAAGAGGAACCGGTTGCCGAAGAGGCAGAGGGCGAACCCGAAGTGATCACCGCTAAGAAGGAGGAAGACGGACCCGAGGTCCAATCTGACGAGGCCCCCAAGCAGGAATAACTAACTGGACGGCGGCCTTAAGCCGCGCACGATTGTCATCACATGAAACTGATCGTCGGACTCGGCAATCCCGGCGGCGAATACGTCAAGACCCGTCACAACGCCGGGTACATGGCCGTAGAACGTCTGGCTCATCGCCACCAGTTAACTGGGGCCAAGTCGCGATTTCACAGCCGTGCTCTGCAAGGCACCGTAAGCGGCCACCAGTGCCTGCTCATACAACCGACCACGTACATGAACCATTCGGGGATGGCCGTCGCCGAGGCCGTCCATTACTACCGGCTTAACCCTGCCGAAGAACTGCTGATCGCCGTCGATGATGTTGCCCTCCCCTGCGGCCAACTACGGCTGCGTAAAGCCGGCTCGAGTGGCGGCCACAACGGTCTGATTGATGTCGAACGCGCCTTGGCCACAACCGATTACCCCCGTTTGCGGATCGGAATCGATCCGCCCGGGCCTATTCCCCAGGTCAATTACGTGCTCGGACAATTTACCGTTGAGCAAAAAAATATCATAGAACTCACCCTCGACACCACATGCGACGCTATCGAATCCTGGATCACCGACGGGATCAACAAGGCCATGAACCAATTCAATGCTTCGGCCTAAAAGTGGCCATCCGCTCACGCCGGCGAATTCGCCTCCTGCTGCGCAATCAATTCATACAACTGCCGCGATGATTCGGCTTGCTTGAGCGCCGACAGGAAATCACCGTCCGTCAACATACGACTGATCTGCGCCAACACCTGAATGTGAGGCCCCGTCTGGTCGATCGGGCTGACCAGCAGAATAATAAGCTCCACCGGCTTGCCGTCGATCGCCCCGAAATCGATTGGTTGCCCTGTCTTTCCCACCGCCATGCACAATTGTGTGCAACCGCTGACCTTGCCGTGCGGAATCGCGATGCCGTGGCCGATCCCCGTGGTACGCGTCTGCTCGCGCCGCCACACCACCTCGCGCAGTTCGGTGACGTCTGCAATCTCCAAGGTGTTGGCCAAAATATCGACCAACTCATAAATCACTTGCTCTTTGTCCGTTGCCGACAATGGCACCTTGACACATTGCGGATTAAGAATTTCCGTTAAACGCATGGATTCGATCAGCATAGCCAGTGGCGCAACCACCATCAAGGCAATCGACTTATCCGTCCGTCCCCCCGCAATCTTCTGGGCCAACCGCACAACTGGCGTTAATCTATTGGCCTGATGAACCGGACCACCGACATGTCGTCGCCCGTCACCGACTCAGACCTTGACACCGTCCTCAAGCAGCATTTTGGCCACAACAGCTACCGAGACATGCAACGGGAGATCATCCGCGACGCTCTGGAAAAGCGAGACGCCTTTGTCCTCATGCCCACCGGCGGAGGTAAAAGCCTCTGCTATCAGTTGCCGGCGCTGCTGCTGCCGGGCGTCAGCATCGTCGTCTCACCGCTGATCGCGCTCATGCAGGACCAGGTTAAGGCGCTGCAAGCCAACGGTATCCGCGCCACCGTACTCAACTCAACGCTGCAGTATTCACAGATCATCGAGAGGCAAAACCAAGCCGCCGCGGGCGCTTTCGACCTGCTCTACATGGCCCCCGAGCGGCTGATGAGCAACGCTGGCCAACAATTGCTGCCGCGGCTTAACGTCAGCCTGTTGGCCATTGATGAAGCCCATTGCATCAGCGAATGGGGCCACGACTTTCGACCCGAATACCGCATGCTCGACCGGTTCCGTCTGGACTTTCCCAACGTGCCCATCATGGCCCTGACCGCCACCGCCACCACTCGCGTCGCCCAGGATATCGTCCAACAACTGCACCTACACGATCCGCGTGCCTATCGCGGCAAGTTCGAGCGCACCAACCTTTACTACCAAGTTCGCCCCAAGCAGAAGGTGTTTGAATACATCATACGCTATCTGGCCGATAAACCCGACGCCGAGGGCATCATTTACTGCCTCAGTCGCGCCGCCACCGAGCAGATGGCCGACAAACTCAAGGCCAAAGGCATCAATGCGCTGCCCTATCATGCTGGCCTGGAAAAAAACAACCGGGCCCGCAACCAACACGAGTTCATCAACGGCAATGCCCGCATCATCGTGGCCACCATCGCCTTCGGCATGGGCATCGACAAGCCCGATGTTCGCTTCGTCATGCACGCCGATCTGCCCCGCAACCTCGAAGCCTACTACCAGGAGACCGGTCGGGCCGGACGTGATGGGCTCGAAGCCGACTGCATCCTTTTCTTCTCCCACGCCGACCGAGCCAAAATAGAAAGATTCATCAAGGAAAAGCCTAACGAACAAGAGCGCAAACTGGCGTATCAACTCTTGCAGAAAATGGTCAACTACGCCTACACCACCGACTGCCGTTGCCAGAAACTGCTAGCCTATTTCGGTGAGCAGAGCGACGGGAACTGTGGTCACTGTGACAACTGTCGTCTGCCGCCGAAGATCGTTGATGCCACCGAAGACGCCCGTAAACTGCTCAGCACCGTGACCCGTACCGGTCAGCGATTCGGCATCCTGCACGTGATCGACGTCCTGCGGGGTGCCCAGACCCAACGCATCGAGCGAAACCGTCATCATGAGCTAAGTGTTTTTGGTATCGGCGGCAACCAGACCGCGCCGCACTGGCGGCGACTGGCAGAAAAGCTTATCTACGACAAGCAACTGGCGGTGACCAACGATGAGTACCCCACCGTCTACCTGACCGCTGACAGCAAAGCCGTCCTGCAAGGCAAGGTCAATATCGCCATCACCGTGCCTCGTGTGATCGAAAAAATAAAACCCGCGCGGCCAAAAACCACTGAAGAAGATCTGTTGCCCGTTGATCGGGATCTCTTCGACGCCCTGCGTGCCCTGCGCCGCCGGTTGGCCGGTCAACAGAACGTACCGCCCTACGTCGTATTCACAGACGCTTCATTGCGTGACATGGCTCGCCGTCGCCCCACATCCCCTGAACAATTCACCGAAATCACCGGGGTCGGCAGCCACAAGCTCAAACGCTACGGCCAACAGTTCATGCAAGTCATCACCAAGCTCACGCCCCGTGCCGATGCCCCTTGACGGCGACAGCCTAGTAGGGTAGAAAACTCCCCCACGGAGTTGCCACCCAAAACAATATTCGGATAGCAAATATGATCGAAGTCAACGATTTGGTTAAGTGGTACGGTCCAGTTCTGGCCGTCGACCACCTACAATTCCAGATCCCCGCTGGTCGCATCATCGGATTTTTAGGCCCAAACGGCGCTGGCAAGAGCACCACGCTGCGCATCCTCACCGGCTATCTGTCCCCCACCAGCGGCGGAGCCACCATAGCTGGCTTCGACGTGCTCCGTCAATCCCAGAATGCCCGCGCTCACATCGGTTACCTACCTGAAAACAACCCCCTTTACCCAGAAATGCGGGTCGACGAATACCTGCACTATCGCGGTAAGCTACACGGCATGAACCGCAACGAACGTCGTCAACGCATCGACGTGGTCACCGACCGCTGCAGCCTCGAGCAGTTGCGTCGCCGACTGATCGGGCAACTGTCCAAAGGCAACCGCCAGCGAGTTGGCCTGGCCCAGGCGTTGCTGCACAACCCGCCCGTGCTGGTCCTCGATGAACCGACCTCCGGACTCGATCCCAACCAGATCACCCAAGTACGCAGCCTCGTGGCCGAGCTACGAGGCAAGCACACCGTTATCCTCTCCACACATATTTTGCGCGAGGTTGAAATGTCCGCCGACGAGGTGATCGTCATCGCCCGCGGCAAAATCGTCGCTCAGGGCACCATAGATGAACTTCGACAAACAGCCCGTACGGGGTCCAAGATCATCATTGAGTTGCAGGCCGATGCCCGGTCGGTTTCCAGTGTCTTTGCCGAAGTTGACGGCGTCCAGGATGTGGATGCTTCGGCCCGCGACGGCTGGTGTACCGCGGCCGTCACGCCTGCGACCGGCGCTGACCCGCGTGAAGCGCTGGGCAAAGTGATCACTACCAACGGCTGGACCGTGCGCGAAATGCGGCATGACAAGGCCAGCCTCGAGGAGCTTTACACACAGATCACCGCTGAACAGGACGTCGCGAACACGAACGCCGCATAAGATACGCACGAACAGGGGATCAAGATTCAACCGTAATCACGGACCACCATGACCCAGATACTTAACATTGCCCGACGCGAACTGTCCAGCCAGTTCTTTTCACCCATCGCGTACGCCGTGCTGGGCATATTTGCTCTAGGTACGTCGCTGATCTTTGTCATTGGCTACCTCGGCCCGGGCCAACCCGCGACATTACGCGGTACTTTCGAGTGGGTCGTCTGGCTGATGATTTTCCTCGTGCCCGCCATCAGCATGCGCTTGATCAGCGAGGAGTTTCGCTCCGGCACTTTCGAACTACTCATGACCGCGCCAATTACCGACGCCGACGTCATCGTCGGCAAATGGCTAGGCGCCCTAGGGTTCTTCTCAACCCTGCTTCTGCCACTAATTGCCATGGCCGTTGTGCTGGAGTTCAACGCCTCGCCCGATTGGGGTCCGATCGTCAGCGGCCTGATCGGGCTGGTGCTCGTCGCCGGACTGTACCTAGCCATCGGCACCTTTGCCTCCACGCTGACTGAAAATCAGATCATCGCGTTCTTCGTCAGCGTCTTCGTCATCGTACCCATTACACTCGTGCCTATTTTCGTCCCACGCTGGACTCAACTGCCACCAGCAGTGAGCAAAACGATTCTTTATTTGCAGATCAACGCCCAGTATGAACCGTTCGGCAAAGGCCTGCTTGCCTTACCCAACGTGATCTATTTCGCCACCGGCATCGCACTGTTTTTATTCCTAGCCATCAAGACCCTAGAAAGTCGCCGCTGGCGTTGACTTGCGTATCAACCATTTGAGAGAATCATGGCATCGGACCTAAATACCGCCCCCGACTCCCAGACCCAACGCCAGGTCAAATACGGCCTGAATGTGGCCGTCGCCATCGCCATCGTCGTTGCCATCGTCGTAGTGATCAATCTGGCCAGCGCCAAATACCTCAGGGTGATGCGTTTTGACAGCACCCATTCACGGACATACAGCCTCTCTGATCAAACGCGTAAACTGCTTGCCAGTCTCAAGAACGATTACCAGATCATCATGCTGATCGTCAACAGCGTTCCGGAGTACGACAATGCACGCGACTTGATCGAGGAATACGCCCACCGTTCGAGCAAAGTGGACGTGGAGGCGGTCAACCCCGCGACCAGCCGCGGCCAGGTGTTTTTCACCAAACTAAAACAGCGATACGAAACGCAACTCGAACCTGTCGCCGCCGCGATCACCCAGAGCGCCAAGACAATCACCCAGACACGATCCGTGATTGACAATATTGTCCAACCAAACAAGTTGCTCGAACAGATTAGAAGCGACCCGGCAATGACCAGTACACAGCAGAAAGATATTCTGCGCCAGGTGACCGGTATTCTCAGCCGTTTTCAGCAACGCACCAAAGATATCAACAAAAATGTGCAGACCCGTCTTGAGCAACCTCTGCCGGACTTCACCGCCGTCATGAACGAACTGCGCAAGGTGCTGGAAGACCTTGACCAGATGCTGCAACAGGCCAATGATTTTTTCGGTATCTGGACAGATGATGATACCACCGCCAGTTCAGTCAAAGATCACCTGCTACAACTATCCGAGCACTTCAAGGCCATTCGCCAAAGTCTGACCAATTCGATCTCCGCCATGCGTAACACCACCGGGGCCCAGGATTACAACCAGGTTCGCAGCCAGTTGGCCCGCCCCGATACCGTCGCGATTCTCGGGCCCGACCAAGTTCGCGTGCTGACACTGGAAGAAATGTTCCGCCGGACCGATCCCGGCCAGCAGCAGGCCAATCAGTCCGTCGCATGGCAATTCACCGGTGAAGAAAAAATCACAGGGGCCCTGCTCAGCATGGAAATGGATCACAAGCCCATGGTCGTTTTCGTCAGCGCAGGGCCTGAACCGGTGACTGGTCCACGCGGCATCTACCAGCATGTCGCCGAACGCCTGGAGGCCATGAATTTCGACATCCAAGACTGGACACCCCTGCCGCGGCAGACTTACAGCGGCAGCCAGACAATACCTGCCCAACCACCTCCGCAGGCGGCGCCGAATCAAAAAATCGTCTGGATAGTCCCCCCCCACCCCATCACCCAACTTGGCATGCCTCAGGCATCGCTGAC